>NZ_FMDK01000522.1 GCF_900091995.1 Streptomyces sp. MnatMP-M17 | reverse complement strand
CCCCCCCGGCCTCGCCGCCAGTACCGCGGCGGGCCGCTGCGCGCCGGGCGGACCGTGGCAGCGCCTGCTGCCCGGCGTCGTCCTGATACAGACCGGCGAACCCGATCCACGCCAGCGGCTGCTCGCAGCGGTCCTCTACGCGGATGCCGGGACGGCCGGTCTCTCGGGTGCGAGGGCGGTCCTGACGGGCGAGGCGGCGCTGTCGCTGTACGGAGTACGGGGCGCGACGGCCGAGTGCGCCGACGTCCTGATCGGCGCGCGCCGAGGTCTGCGGGACAGATCGTACGTACGGCTGCGCCGCACCAGCCGCTGGCCGCCGACGCTGCTGGTCAACGGCATTCCCTGCGTACGCCCGGTCCGCGCGGCGTCCGACTTCGCCGCCCATGAACCGTCCACGGAACGGGTACGTGCGATCCTCGCGACGACGGTCCAGACCTGTCGCTGCCACCCGGAGGACCTCCGCGCCGAACTGCGCGCCTCCCACGCCCTGCGCAACCCGGCGGTCGGCGCGATCCTGGACGAACTCCGCGCGGGCACCCGCTCCATCGCCGAGGGCCAGGCCCGCGACACCCTCCTCGCCGCCGGCCTCCCTCACCCACTCTGGAACCCGGTCCTCCTCACCCCGAGAGGCACCTTCCTCGCCCGCCCGGACGCCTACTGGGCCCACGCCGGCGTAGCTCTGGAAGTCGACTCGGAGGAATTCCACCTGGGCGTCACCGCCTACCGCACCACCCTCCGCCGCCGTCTCCTCCTGGAAGCCCACGGTGTAGACGTGATCAGCGCAGTCCCGGCCCTGATCCGCGACCACCCCGAAGAACTCGTAGCCGCAGTCCGCACCAAACTCCACCCAGCCAAATCCCGCGAATCCCTCCCCAACGTAATCATCCGCCCATACCTCTGACCACCCCACCCACACGGGCGCAACGAGCAGGCTTTCAACCGAGTTGCTGACAACACAGAGCGGCGACGAACCCCGCCCACGCGTCCCGCTGCACGGCGATGAGAGGCCCCTGCGGCCTCTTCGAGTCACGCACACCGACGCCAACTTCCGTCAGGTCTGCCACCTCTACACACTCGCCGCCTGCGCCGTTGCTGTAGCTGCTCTTTCGCCATGGAGAGGCTATGGGGAGCTGGGTCATCGGGCGTGATCCTCCAAGGCTGACTGGATCAGCGACAGTGACTGCTGTGGGCTCAGGGCGAGGGCTCTGAGATGGTCGAACGCCTTCGTATAGATGCTTACGTCCGCCGGGAGTTCGAGGTAGACCGAGTCCGTCAAGCCTTCTCGATAGACCACGTCGGGATCCTCCTGCTCAGGAAAACCAAGCACGGTAAAGGGGCCGGTGCTCGGATAGGCTCCTGCGTCGTACGGCAGGACCTGGACCGTCACGTTCCCCAACCGGGCCATTTCCAGCATACGTTCGAGCTGTCCGACCATCACCTGACGGTTCCCGATCACTTGCATGACCACGCTCTGGTGCACTACAGCCCAGAAGTCGAGCGCAGGGGCCTCGGTGAGCAACTGCTGGCGTCGCATCCGCACATCAACGAGCCGCGGGATCTCCCCATGCGCCAGATCCGGAGTGACACGGCTCAACTCGGTGGCGTACTGCGGCGTTTGAAGCAGCCCGGGAACGAACTCGCCTTGATATGTACGCAGATTGGCAGCAGCCTGTTCGAGCCCTACGTACACAGAGAACCATGATGGGATGGCATTCCCGTGAGCGTGCCACCATCCTTTGGTCTTCGACTCCTTGGCGAGAGACTTCAGCAGCTCACGCAACTCGTCGGACGTGCCGTAGAAACGGCACAGGGCATCTACGTCCGATGGCTGCACCCGCCCCTGGCCCGTCTCCATGCGATTGACTTTGGAGCCGCTCCAGTCGAGTGCCTTGCCCACTTGATTGCAGGTCAGCCCTGCCTCGTCACGCAGTTTCTTGAGCTCGATCGCCAGCCGACGGCGCCGCGCAGTAGGTGACCCGGCCACTTCAACTCCCTGTTGGATAGCGGAAGTCCCATCCCATCGGAAGGGGCATGGTTCGCCAATCACTCGTTGGGGGGAATCCCGGCGTGCACATTGCATGGCGGGATGCGCCGATGCCATCCTCGCATGGTGCGCAACTTTGTGTGCGCGTAAAACTTCGAAAGGTGAGGGCCATGTCGACTGATCATCATGGCTGCATGCAGCGAAAGCCCTGGGAGGTTCCCTTCTTAGCGGAGTCGAGGGAGGTGGTAGGCCTGCGCCGTGTGGTCCGCATGCACCTGGGATTCTGGGGGTTGTCGGAAGTCATCGCGCCGGCTCAGATCTGCGTCAGCGAGTTGGTCGCCAATGTCATCAGGCATGTGGGTCGGGGGACGCCGACAACACTCATGGTCTCGATGCGGGGTACACATGTGCGCATTGAGGTCCGCGATCCGGAGACTCGCGCTCTTCCAACGCTGATCGCTGCAGAGTCGGACGCTGAATCGGGTCGCGGAATGATGCTGGTGGATGAGCTGGCGGACCGATGGGGCGTGCTCCTCGGAGCAGATTCGAAGATCGTGTGGTGCGAGTTGGCCACGACACTGACCTCGCCGTTCGGTCATACGGAAAGTCCGCAGGTCACGCGAGCTGAAGCTCTTCTGGCGTCCCGCGGTGTAGGGCATCCCATTGATTCCAAGTCGAGCCATCCGTTCTCGGTCGTCATGGTGGAACAAACGGTCATTGAGGTGATCGCCGATCTTTTCCACTGGCTCCGCGCTCACGGGTGTGACTTCGAAGACATCCTGGACCGCGCCCAGGCTCGATTTGAGGTAGCACTTGACGAGGCAAGTTGAGCTCTTTCAAGCCACTATGCGCTTGTTTTCAGCCACACGTTTCAATGGCGTGAAGCAAATGATCAGAATTGATCATCCGGCAGGCAGCATGTATGCATGTCTGCGTACAGAGCTACCTTCGGGCACATCGACGACATCTCCCCTGGAGCTCATTTTGACTCCCGTGTTGATGTCAAGAAAGCCAAGCTCCACAAGGCCGAACGAGACGGGATCTCGTGGGGACGTGACGAGGAAGGTCAGCGAGCAGCAGATGCGATTGTGCTGAGCAAGGGCTACGAGGATGATCGCGATGGTTGGAACGAGGTGCTCTACACCGGAGCTGGCGGCCGAGACGAGAACACTGGACGCCAGGTAGAAGACCAAACCTGGGACAACCCAGGGAACGCAGGCCTTCGGCGCAGTCAAGCCAAGGGATACCAGATTCGTGTCATCCGTGGGGCCACGGGTGAGCGGATCTATTCACCCAGCAGTGGGTATCGATATGACGGGCTCTATGAGGTCGTGGACTCTACGCTTGAGGACGGCAAGGCGGGGTTCAAGATCTGTCGGTTTACGCTGCGCCGCCTTCCCTTCGATAAGCAAGAACTGATGCCCATGGGGCAGCAAGTCCGGGATGCATTCGATGGCTCTCCGCCCAGGAAGACCGCAACTGTTGAGCGCATTGTTCGGGACACTTCAACGGCTCGACGTGTAAAGCAGTGGTACGGGCACACCTGTCAAATATGTAGGATTGCTCTTCCGGTCGGGCCGAATGGATTGAGCTATGCGGAGGGCGCTCATATTCAGGCATTGGGATGGGCTAGTGGTGGTCCGGATATTGATGGAAACATCCTATGTCTATGCCCCAATTGTCATGTCAGGTTGGACCGTGGTGCGATTTACCTGACTGATACTCTGGATGTCATTGATCGCTACTCTAGTGGCGAGACATCGCCAAAGATAAGGCTAACAACGGTGGACCAACACCGAATTCAGAAGAGGTTCGTTCGGGCCCACCGTCGTTTTTGGAAGATAGTGGACGGGGATTCTTAAACGGCGGCGATGGCGGAGTAGGTCCAGACGTCCGCGGGGAGCGGGGTATGAAGCTTCCAGGTGATGCCCATCGGTTTGCTGCCCTCGTGTGACACATAGTCGGCCGGGCCGAGCAGCATCCAGGGCTGGGGGCCGCCGATGTCTGTTTTCTTGTAGCGGCGGACAAAGAGCAGCACATGGGATCCGTTGGCTTGGTGGGACTGGTAGCGGATGCCAGTGGGTGAGGACTCTGATGTTTGGTTCTGCGACTCCCAGTGGAAAAGAGTGTCGCTCATCGCGTAGTCCTTGTATCGAGTCTGTGGTGAGAAGTCCTTCTCGTCTTTTTCAAGGGTGATGAGGAGAGCGTCGATCTTGGTCTGATCGCACCAGCGCACGCCCTCGCGGAAGTGGCCCGGCATCAGGCTATCAATGGTGGACTCGCCTAGTGCTGCAAGGATTTCCTCACGGCTATAGGACGCGTGCACTCGCAGAGGCAGGTCGCTATGCGCACCAGCAAGGGCAGGTGTGACATGGTCAAGGTGATCTAGGCCATGAGCGAGGATCTGGCGCAATTCGCTTCGTACGGCCGGCTGGTGGCGCAGTGATGTGAGACCGGCTTGGTAGGAGTTGAAGCCGCCCAATGGCCAGAGTGTGAAGAAGAGCATCCGCGCGTAGGGGCGTTCCAGCTCGGTGAGTTCGTCGTAAGACGGTGCGTCATCCTCTAGCAGTTGGGTGTAGGCGGCGGCTCGGGCCGGATCGTCTACATGGAGGAAGGCCGACGCTCGCTTCAGCAACGCTGCCTCGCCGTCAGGTGCTGGGTCGGGTAGGAGGTTCGCTCGACGCAGTAGTGCGGTCCAGGAGTGGTTTGCTCCTCGGTAGAGCTCCTTGATCTCACGGCCGCTTTCTGTCAGATATGCAGCTAGCTCCGGCTCGCCGAATTGCCGCACTTCATTGGCGAGTTGAGCCACATTCACGCTGATCTGTGTGCGAATATTTTCAATGATGAGTTCCTTGGCCTTTGGCTCAAGGATGATCTGGCAGCCTGACGGTAGTTGTGGAAAGTCATGCTCAATGGCTGAGACAAGGCGGTTTCGAGTGAGATTTGTGAGAGAGCGAAACTGCTCCTCGAAGCGGAACTCCTTACGGTGTTGACCGATGAAGTCCAGTACGGTGAGGACCGCCTTCCCTTCACGGCGGCGCAGGCCCCGTCCGAGCTGCTGCAAGAAGACCGTGGCACTCGATGTCGGGCGAAGGAGAAGGAGTGTGTCAACATCGGGGATATCGAGACCCTCGTTGAAGAGATCCACAGAGAAAATTACTTGCAGTTTGCCGGCTCTCAGCGCACTCAGTGCAGAGCGGCGTTGGTCATCCGGAGTTTCGCCCGACAGGGCAATGGCGTTTAGTCCGGCTTGCTGGAAGAATTCCGCCATAAAATGTGCATGAGCAACAGATACGCAGAATCCCAGCGCGCGCATACGACCTGGATCGGTGATCTTATCCTCTACTGCTTTCACCACTAGTCGAGCGCGAGCGTCATTTCCCGTGAAGAGGTTGCTGAGCGCGGTGGTGTCGTATGCACCGCGCTTCCATTGGATTACAGTGAGATCTGTGGTGTCTGTGATCCCAAAGTAGTGAAAGGGCGAGAGAAGGTCATTTTCTAGAGCTTCCCATAGGCGTATCTCGGCGGCGATGCGCCCGTCGAAGAACTCGTCCTGAATGTTCAAGCCATCCATACGCTCAGGAGTCGCTGTCAGGCCAAGGAGCTCAATGGGTGTGAAATGGTCGATGATCTTACGATAGGTTGGAGCCGTGCCGTGGTGGAATTCATCAATCACAACGATGTCGAAGTGATCGCGGGAAAATCTTTCTAGGGCGCGAGCATTAAGGGACTGGACGCTTGCGAAGACATGGTTCCAGTCGGACGGGATTTCGCCAGTGAAGAGCAATTCGCCAAAGTTCCCGTCATCGAGAACGCCTTGATAGGTGCGGAGCGACTGTTCCAAGATCTCCTTGCGATGAGCGATGAAGAGGAGACGCAGATCTCGCCCCAGCTTTCTGCGTAGCGCCTTGTAGTCAAGCGCGGCCATGACCGTCTTGCCCGTGCCTGTCGCAGCCACCAGGAGATTGCGATGTCGGTCATGGACATCCCGTTCCACCTCAAGGCGCTCCAACATGTCCTGCTGGTGCGGATACGGACGTACTTCCAACCCTGACAGGGTGATGCTTCGACCGCTGGCGGCTGTAGCCCCTCCGCTTGCTTCCCGTAGAGCCGCATCCAGGCGATCCCCGTGAATCGCAGGGTCATACGCTTCGAAAGCAGCCTCGCTCCAATAGGAGTCAAAGGTGGCCTCGAACTTCTTTATGACATCCGGGGTCGCGACCGATGAGAGGCGGACATTCCACTCAAGACCATCGAGGAGTGCTGCCTTGGAGAGATTCGAGCTTCCGACGTACGCCGTGTCGTATCCAGAGCTCCGTCGGAAGAGCCAGGCCTTCGCATGGAGACGGGTGGAGCGAAGCTCGTAGTTGACCTTCACTTCGGCATCAAACTCCTGGACCAGTCGATCCAGGGCCCGTCGTTCAGTGGCACCGATGTAGGTGGTCGTGATGACTCGGATAGGGACACCACGCTCGTGGGCCGTGCGGAGAGCACCTTCAAGAACGCGTAGTCCATGCCATTTGACGAAGGCGCAAAGCAGATCGACTCGATCCGCGGTGGCCAGTTCCGCGCGGAGTTCAAACCCGAGGTTGGGATCCTCGGGAGAGTTTGTGAGCAGGGCGGTGTCGGAGAGAGGAGTGGCCGGGCGGATGGCGTAGACCCCCGGTGCCTCTTGTTCTGCGATGGCCATGAGCTGCCGAGGACCTTCGGCCACCATGTCCACCCACTCTTTTGCGCCGGCCAAAGTGCTGACCGAATCGAGGATGTGGTTGGCAGCGTGGACACGCTCGGTGTCAGGCAAGCCCCGCAGGACGCGCCGGACAGTTTCGGCAACATGTCGGGCCAGGACATGAGGCGTGGATTCGACGCCCACCTCGGCATCGATCGCTCGCCATCCCGTGCCTTCCATCTGCTGGAGACGGTCTTTGAGTCGCAGCGTGATCAGTTGCTCGTAGAGTCCGGTTGCCGGAGATTTGTCGTCCAGCGCGTCCGTCATCCATGGTCCCTTCATCGAAGCCGCAAGTTCGATTTTGATTTTTGCAGCAGCCACTGACATTCCACCGATGAAGGGAACTACGGCAGGGCCCAGAGGTCCGGCTCAGTTGGTGCCGTGGCAGTCGCGGTAAGGCTTGGTTGAGGTGCACCAGCAGGGGGCGTTGCGGGGTGGGGGCCAGGGGGCGGCTCGGCCTCGGGCGGCGAGGGTGGTGGCGTATTGGGGGAGCAGAGCGGTGTTGGAGGGCGAGGACTGTTCGGAGGCCGCGAAGGCTTCGTAGGAAGGGACCGTGGCGGTGACGATGCCCAGGTTGGGGGTGCCGGTGGCGGCCAGGTCGCGGAGGGAGGCTTCCAGTTGGGAGAGGTGGGCCTCGTGGGAGGGATATTCGGAGGCCAGGGTGGGGTACGCGGCGAGGAGTTCGGTCAGTTCCGGCTTCGGCCAGTGGAGGACTGCCACGGGGAACGGGCGGGACAGGGCCGTGCGGTAGGAGCCCAGTTCGGCGCGGAGGCGGGTGATCTCGGCCTGGAGTTCGGCGGGATTGTCGGAGCCCAGGGACCAGAGGCGTTTGGGGTCGTGCAGCTCGTCCAGGGAGACCGGCGAAGGGTGGACACGGTCGGCGAGGGCGTCCCAGTCGTCGTGGTCCAGGCCCAGCAGTCGGCGGACGCGGTGGCGGCCGATCAGCAGGTTGTGGGTCGGGTAAGGGACCTCTTCGCCCGGCGTGAGCAGCAGATTGAGGGCCGTGGTGAAGGCGTCGTGGGCCGCGGCCAGTTCGTCGTGGGACTCCAGCGTCTCGGCCACGATCTCCCAGGGCGCCGGGTCCAGCGGCGCGGCGGAGCGCAGACCGTCGATGATCGCGCGGGCCTCGGCCTCGTGTCCGTACTCCCAGAGGTTGGCGGCCTTGAGCGCCTTCACCAGTTGAGGGTGGTCGGGCGAGCCCGCGAGGAGGGTGTCGTAGAGGCCGGTGGCGCGGTCGCGGTCGCCGGCCAGTTCCAGATGGGCCGCGGCCTGGAGGAGCAGGGGCTCGTGATCCTCGGGGTACTGGGCCGCCGTACGCAGCAGGCGCTCGGCTTCCGTGGGGTGGTCGGCAGGCATGTCGGGGCGCATGGTGCACACCGTACTGCTGTACGGGATACGGGCGGAGAGGAGGCCGCGCCCGGTGCGGCCCTACGGTTCTGAGGTACGTGGGCGTCGTCATCCTCCGGACCGTCGCCCTCGGGCTGTCGGCTGTTCGGGCGGTGATCCGGGGTGTGATACCGGTGGTCCGCCCGCTCCTGGTCCCGTCGGCAGCCCGCGCCCCAGACATCGGGTCGATTCCGCCGCGCGGCGCGCGATTCCGCTAGTACGCGGCTGCGCGGCCGTACCGGCGTGAGTCGGGCACTGCTTCGGCCTCGCCGACTGCTGCAGCTCCTTGAGGCCGATCGTGTATAACGGCTGGAGTGGCATTTGTCGTACGAGCACTTTGATGGGGACGGGACGAGAGGAGCAGGCCATGGTCCGCAGCGCGCTTCGGCTGCTGCGTCCCGCCGGGCTGTTGCTCTTCCTTCTCACCGAAGTCCTGCTGATCGACGCGGGCAGCCTCTCCGCCGCCGTCGCGCTCGCCGCCACCGCCGCCGCGGGCTCAGCCCTCGCCGTCTGCGCCGTCATCAGCGCGCGCTCCGTGCCGGCCCACCCGCCGCACCGGGTACGGACGGCCATCCGCGACCGTGAGCAACGCACCGCCTTCCTGCCGCAACGGGATCCCGACGCCTCGGGCCGTACCCGTCCCCGAGCACCCGGCCGCCGCCCGGCGACGGCCGCGTGGGCATAGGGGCTCAGGCGTACCGGGATAGCGCAAGGATATAGGGGCATAGGGGCGACCGCTTCCGGTGGTCCCGCCGCTTGCGTAATCCCCGTAACCCTCCGCGTAACCCCCTCCCACGGGTCGTCATGCCTCATCGCCGCCTCATGGCGGACCCGGTCGTGCCGCGCGTATCGCGGCCGGCCGCTCCCGACCGGCACGACGAGACCCCACGGAGGGCTCACCTTGTCTGCTTTCTCTGCTTTCATGTCTGTTTTCGCCGACCTGGTCACAGGTCTCGCCGATCTGCTCCAGCCGCTCTTCCACGCGGGTGCCACCGCCGCGGCGATCGTCCTGTTCACCGCCTGCGTACGGCTCGCGGTCCACCCGCTCTCCCGCGCGTCCGCCCGTGGCCAGAAGGCCCGTACCAAGCTCGCCCCGCAGATCGCCGAACTGCGCAAAAGGCACGGCAAGAATCCCGAGCGCATGCAGAAGGCGATCGTGGAACTGCACGCCAAGGAGAAGGTCTCGCCGCTGTCCGGCTGTCTGCCCAGCCTGGCGCAGATGCCGGCGTTCTTCCTGATGTACCACCTCTTCTCCAACCGGACGATCGGCGGCGAGCGCAACGAACTGCTCGGCCACTCCCTCTTCGCCGCGCCGCTCGGCGACCGCTGGACCGACGCCCTCGCGCACGGCGGGCTGTTCGGCGGCGCCGGGCTCGTGTATCTGGCGCTCTTCGCGATCGTCGCGGCAGTCGCCACCTTCAACTTCGGGCGGATGCGGATCCAGCTCGCGAACGCGCCCGCGATGCCGGCCGGGCCCGACGGACAGCAGCTCCCTGGCATGGGCGCGATGACGAGGATGATGCCGCTGCTCTCCTTCGCGACGCTTTTCACCGTGGGCGTGGTGCCGCTGGCGGCGGCGCTGTATGTGGTGACGAGCACGACCTGGACGGCGGTCGAGCGGTACTTCCTCTACTACCGAGGCATGCCGGTGGCGGCGACGGTGCCGGCCACCGCGGCATAGGTGCCATCCCGGCATAGGCGGTCTGCCGTGGGCGCCAAGCCGTGGGCGCCGGGCCGCTGCGCGGCGAGTGCACGCCACCGTTGCGTAGGGGATATGGAGGTGGGGATGGTTCTGGTGGGAGCGGTGGTGGGGCGGCGGGGCGGCTCGGGAGATCCTCGTGAGGTCGGAGGGAGGCCGGCGGGAGGTCCAGGGTATGAACTGGGACTTGCGGAGTGATCCGATGTCTTGGAGGATCGGCCAATCCCCCGATGGCCACGCCCATCGGCTTGGCAATGCTCGACCAGAGGGAGACAGACGATGAAGCTGCTGCGTGTCGGTACGGCGGGGGCCGAGCGCCCGGCGCTGCTCGATGAGGACGGGACGACCCTGAGGGATCTGTCCGCGCTGGTCACGGACATCGACGGAGCCCTGCTCGCCGATGAGACCGCGCTCGACCGGATCAGGTCGGCCGCCGCCTCCGGCGAACTGCCCGTGCTCGACGGCGACGGCGTAAGGATCGGGCCGCCGCTCGGCCGGATCGGCAAAATAGTGTGCATCGGGCTGAACTACCATGATCACGCGGCCGAGACGGGCGCGGAGATACCGAGCGAGCCGATCATCTTCTTCAAGGCGCCGGACACAGTGGTCGGACCTGAGGACACGGTCCTGGTGCCCCGGGGCAGCACCAAGACCGACTGGGAGGTCGAGCTCGCGGTCGTCATCGGGCGGACCGCCCGCTATCTGGACTCGGTGGAGGAGGGCCTCGCGCATGTGGGCGGATACGCGATCTCGCACGATGTCTCCGAGCGCGAGTTCCAGATAGAGCGCGGCGGTACGTGGGACAAGGGCAAGAACTGCGAGACGTTCAACCCGCTGGGGCCCTGGCTGGTGACGGCGGACGAGGTGCCGGATCCGCAGGCCCTGCCGCTCAGGCTCCGGGTGAACGGGGAGCTTCAGCAGAACGGGACGACCGCCGACCAGATATTCGGCGTGGGCGAACTCGTGCGGTACGTCAGCCAGTTCATGACGCTGTACCCGGGCGATGTCATCAACACGGGGACGCCGGCGGGAGTGGCGCTGGGCAAGCCGGAGCCGAAGCCGTATCTGCGGGCGGGCGATGTGGTGGAGCTGGAGATCGGGGGACTGGGCGTCCAGCGCCAGGAGTTGAAGGACGCGTAGCGCCTTCGGCGGGAGGCGCGGGACGAGGCGGGAGGCGCCGGTCGGACGAACTGGGCGCGTCGGACGAGCCGGAGGCGCGGGCGAGGCCGGAGGCGCGGGCGAGGCCGGAGATGCCGGACGGGCGGGCCAGGCCGGAGGCATCGCACGAGTTGGAGGGGCCCGGGGCGGGGCGGGGTGCG
>NZ_FMDK01000069.1 GCF_900091995.1 Streptomyces sp. MnatMP-M17 | reverse complement strand
CCAGGGGCCGCCGCCCGGCGGAGCCTCAAGGCGCGGGACCGCCGCGCGAGCACGCGCGTCGCCCGCGTCCGCCGCCGTCCCCCGAGCCCGCCACCCAAGGGCTGTACGGCGTTCCGGGGCTGCCCTGACCCGATCAGTACCGCAGTGTCGCGGATCCGCTGGTGACGCTCACCCTGGCCGCCGCGAGAGCGGTCGCGAACGGCCGCTCGACGTCTGCGCGCGCGGCGGGCGTCTGACCGTACGCGCGGTGTGCACCGGGCCGGCTTCCGTCACATGGAGCCGTCCCCGGGCACTCGCCTCGGTCCGAGAGCTCGGTCCTCCCGGAGTTCAGTCCTCGGGGAGTTCGACCGGCGCGATGTCGTCGTACACATCGCCCGGCCCGGGATTGGTCGCGTCCGTCGCGCCTCCGAAGTGGTGCATCACTCCCCACACCGCGTTCAGCGCCGTCTGCACGGCACCCTCCGCCCAGCCCGCCGTCCAGGAGATGTCGTCGCCCGCCAGAAAGATCCCGCGCTTGTCCTCGGGCAGCCTGTCCTGCATGAAGTGCGTGAACAGCCGTCGCTGATAGCGGTAGTGCCCTGGCAGATTGGCCTTGAACGCGCCCATGAAGTACGGCTCGTTCTCCCAGGACACCGTCACCGGGCTGCCGATGATGTGCCGCCGGATGTCGACACCGGGATAGATCTCCCGCAGCGAGTTCAGCATGACCTCCATCCGCTCGCCGGCCGAGAGTGGCAGCCACTTGAGGCTGTCGTCGCACCAGGTGTACGAGAGACAGATGACGGCAGGCCGGCCGGGACCGTTGTCCAGCAGATAGGTGCCTCGGGTCATCCGGTCGGTGAGTGTCATCGACATGACGTCACGTCCCGTCCGCGCGTCCTTGTCCAGCCAGAACGGCCGGTCCACCGGCACGAACAGCTTGGACGACTCCATGTAGTGGGTGCGCTCCATCGCCGTCCAGTGGTCGATCGGGAAGAGCGACTCGTCGCAGGCGATCTTGGACAGCAGCAGCCAGGACTGGGCTGTGAAGATCGCGGCACGGTACGTACGGATCCCGCCCGAGGCGTCCGTGACGGTGATCCGGTCGCCGGCCGTGCGGTGCAGCCGTACCACCGCCGGCAGCGGCGCACCGCCGTGCAGTGAGGAGAGCGAGGTCCCGGCCCGCCAGTGCGTGATCTTGACCGGCTCGCGCTCCCAGAGGCGCAGCGGCAACTGCTGGCTGCCGCCGACGATCGAACGGTGGTGGTCGTCGGCCTCGGTGTAGACGACCCGGAGGATCTCCAGGATGGAGTTGGGGAAGTCGGTGTCCCAGCCGCCGGTCCCGAATCCGACCTGGCCGAAGATCTCCCGGTGGCGGAAGGACTTGAAGGACGGGGAGTCGCAGAGAAAGCCGTAGAAGGTCTGGTTGTCGAGCTTCTCGACGAGCCGGGCCCAGATCTCTCGGATACGCGGGACATCGCGCTCGCGCAGGGCGCGGTTCATGCCGGAGAAGTCCGCGCCCTCCTCCAGACAGGTGTTCCAGGCATCCATCACATCGCGGTAGACCTGCGGCAGATCGTCGACGGTTCTCGCGTAGTGGGACTCGCCCTTGAGATCGACAACGGTCGACGGAGTCCCGGCGGCCAGCGGGTTGGGGAACGGACGGGTCTCCAGATCCACCAGATCGATGTAGTGCTGGAGCGCGGTGGAGGAGGGCGGGAAGCGCATCGCGCCCATTTCCGCGGTCAGTTCGGTGTCGCATCCCTCGAAGCCGACCGTACGGAGCCGGCCGCCGATCCGGTCGGCCTCGTACACGACGGGCTTGAGGCCCATTTTCATCAGCTCGTACGCGGCGACGATGCCGGAGAGCCCGCCGCCGATGACGGCGACCTCGGCGCCGTGCTCGGCCGCCGGTATCTGGCCGAGCCCTGCGGGATGCGCCAGGAAGTCGTCGTACGCGTACGGGAAGTCCGGCCCGAACATGGTGATCGGCGGCTGCGCCTGGGTGTGCTGGACGGCGGTGGGCACCGTGGACGTCATGGGGTACGGGCTCCTTGCGGGTACGTACGGCGGAACGGGATGAGCGGAAAGCCGGGGCCTGATCCCGGGCTCGGGGCCCAGGGCTCAGGTGAGCGAGGTGTACAGGTCGGGGCGGCGGTCGCGCAGATACGGATTGGCCTCGCGCGAGGCGTCGAGAAGCCCTGCGTCGATCTCGCCGACGATCAGTTCCTCGCCTCGGCCGGCGCGTGCCCGAGTGGCACCGTCGGGACCGGCGAGACAGCTCAGCCCGACGAACTCGAACTCGCCTTCCTCGCCCGTCCTGTTGGCGTACGCGACATACATCTGGTTCTCGAAGGCCCGGACCGGCACCAGGGATTCGGCAACGAAGTGAAACGGATGCATCAGGGCGGTCGGCACCAGCAGCAGATCGGTGCCCGCGAGCGCGTGCGCCCGGACATTCTCCGGGAACTCGACGTCGTAACAGATCATGACGCCGAGCCGCAGCCCGGCGAACTCGGCCTGGACAACGGGATGTTCTCCCGGGGCGAACCACTTCTGCTCGAAATCGCCGAAGAGATGCGTCTTGCGGTAGTTCGCGAGCCGCGTGCCGTCGGGACCGATGAGCTGCGCGGCATTGAAGATCCGCCCGCCGCTCCGGCTGTCCGTATCCACGGCCCCGTCCCGCTCGGGATAGCCGTACAGCACCGCGAGCCCATGGCGTAGGGCGATCTCCGTGACGGCCATGGCTCCCGGGCCGTCGGCGGGCTCGGCCAGCCCGGGCACTCCGTCGCCGAGCGCATAGCCGGTCAGAAACATCTCGGGACAGACCAGCAGCCCGGCACCGGCGTCCGCGGCACGGCCCGCGGCCTCGTCGAGCACCGTGAGATTCCCGGCGACGGAGCCCGGCCGGCCGGCGGTCTGGAGAAGGGCGGTACGCAGCGACGGCATGGGGGACCTCGGACGGTACGAAGGGGCTTCCCGGATTGCCGGGGACGCAATGACCGTACGGTCCGGCCGTCGGCCCGGACAAGACGCGACCGTTGCGCACGGACCACCGATCCGTTGCGTGATCTCCGGCCCTTCCGGCGATTCGTTGCGTCGGTGTCCTGGGTGCGTCACCGGTGTGTCCTCAACAGGTCCTCGGAGCGTCTTCGCAGGTGAGGAGGGTGCTCCTTTACCTAGGGTCTTTCGTTTGGATCAGGCTGGGTGAGGGAGCGCCCGCCGCGGGAGCGGCTGG
>NZ_FMDK01000181.1 GCF_900091995.1 Streptomyces sp. MnatMP-M17 | reverse complement strand
CCCCCCCGCCACAGCCGCCACCACCGCTCCCGGGCCCGTGAGCGGTGCCCTGGCCCCGTCCGTCGCGGAGCCCGCCGAGGCGCCCGAGCGCTCGCGCCGCCGTGCCAACCGGCCCGCCGTGGCCGTCTTCCAGGCGCCCGTCTTCACCGAGCCGATGTTCCAGACACCGGAGACCGCGGCAGCCGCCGCGGCTGCGGTCAGGCCCGCGTACGACGACGCCTACGACGCCGAGTACTCCGCCGATTACAACGACGCCGCCGACCAGGACCTCGACCACGAGGCCGTGATCGGGACCGGAACGGTCGCGGCGGCCGAGCCCGTCGCCGCGCCGGAGCCCTCCGGCCGTCGCAGGCGCCGCCGTCGCGGTGAGTCAGCCGAGCCGGTGGAGAGCGCGCCGGCCGCCGAAGAGGCGCCGCGCGACTCCCGTGACTCGGTGGACGAGACCGGCACCGAGGCGGAGCAGTCCGCCGAGGGCGACGACCCCGACGAGTACGAGGACCGTCCCTCGCGTCGCCGTCGCCGTGGCGGCCGTCGCCGTCGCCGTGGCGAGTCCGCCGAGGCCGACGAGACCACCGACGAGCAGCACGACGAGTCCGCCGAACAGGCCGAGCACGCCGAGGACGGCGACCGCGAGAGCGACGCGGACGACGAGGAGCAGGACGAGTCCGAGGCCGCTGAGTCCTCCGGTGGCGGCTCCTCCAGCAGCCGTCGCCGCCGACGCCGTCGCCGTCGCAGTGACGGCGCCGCCGAGGCCGAGTCGGGCGGCGACGACCCGGAGCGTACGGTCGTCAAGGTCCGCGAGCCGCGCGAGCGGCGCGGCAAGGACACCGAGCCCGGCACCGGCGCCGACGAGGTGCAGTCCATCAAGGGCTCGACGCGGCTGGAGGCCAAGAAGCAGCGCCGCCGCGAGGGACGAGAGCAGGGCCGCCGCAGGGTGCCGATCATCACCGAGGCGGAGTTCCTCGCCCGGCGCGAGGCCGTCGAGCGCGTGATGGTCGTCCGCCAGAACGGCGAGCGTACCCAGATCGGTGTCCTTGAGGACAACGTCCTGGTCGAGCACTACGTCAACAAGGAACAGGCCACCAGCTACGTCGGCAACGTCTATCTGGGCAAGGTGCAGAACGTACTGCCGTCCATGGAGGCCGCCTTCGTCGACATCGGCAAGGGCCGTAACGCCGTGCTGTACGCGGGCGAGGTCAACTTCGAGGCGCTGGGCATGGCCAACGGCCCGCGCCGGATCGAGAGCGCCCTCAAGTCCGGCCAGTCGGTGCTCGTCCAGGTGACGAAGGACCCGATCGGCCACAAGGGCGCCCGGCTCACCAGCCAGGTCTCCCTGCCCGGCCGCTATCTGGTCTATGTGCCCGAGGGCTCGATGACCGGCATCAGCCGCAAGCTGCCCGACACCGAGCGGGCCCGGCTGAAGACCATCCTCAAGAAGATCGTTCCCGAGGACGCGGGCGTCATCGTCCGTACGGCCGCGGAGGGCGCCAGCGAGGACGAGCTGCGCCGCGATGTCGAACGGCTCCAGGGACAGTGGGAGGACATCAAGAAGAAGGCGAAGAGCGGTAACGCGCCGACGCTTCTCTACGGTGAGCCCGACATGACAGTCCGTGTCGTGCGCGACATCTTCAACGAGGACTTCACAAAGGTCATCGTCAGCGGTGACCAGGCGTGGCAGACCATCCACGGCTATGTCACGCATGTCGCGCCCGATCTCTCCGACCGGCTGTCGCGCTGGACGGGCGAGGCCGATGTCTTCGCGACGTACCGGATCGACGAGCAGCTCATGAAGGCGCTGGACCGGAAGGTCTGGCTGCCGAGCGGCGGTTCGCTGGTGATCGACAAGACCGAGGCCATGGTCGTGGTCGACGTCAACACCGGGAAGTTCACCGGGCAGGGCGGCAATCTGGAGGAGACCGTCACCAGGAACAACCTGGAGGCGGCCGAGGAGATCGTGCGCCAGCTGCGCCTGCGCGACCTCGGCGGGATCGTCGTCATCGACTTCATCGACATGGTGCTGGAGTCCAACCGGGATCTGGTGCTGCGGCGGCTGCTGGAGTGCCTGGGCCGGGACCGTACGAAGCACCAGGTCGCCGAGGTCACCTCGCTGGGCCTGGTGCAGATGACGCGTAAGCGGGTCGGCCAGGGACTGCTGGAGTCGTTCTCCGAGACCTGTGTGCACTGCAACGGGCGCGGTGTGATCGTCCATATGGAACAGCCCACGACGGGCGGCGGCGGTGGCAACGGCAAGCGCTCCAAGAAGCGCGGCCGTGGTGGCGTGTCCGGTGTGGACCACGAGCACGAGCATGAGCATGAGCTCGCCGGGATCGCGGCGGAGACGGAAGCCGAGGGCGAGACGGAGGCCGAGGTCGCCGCGGAGGTGGCCGCTCCGGCGGCGCTGGCGGAGCCTGCCTTCGCGCCGGACGAGGAGCTGTTCAGCAGCGTGGCGGAGGCCGAGGCTTCCGTGCGAGGACGCTCGCGCCGCCGTGCGTCGCGCAAGGCGACGGCTCCGGCCGGCTCGCCGAAGGCGGCGGAGCCGGAGGCCCTGGCCGAGGCTCCTGCCGAGGCACCGGTGGCGGTGATCGCGACCGACGTGGCCGAGCCCGAGGCGCCCGTCGAGGAGGCGCCGAAGGGCCGTACGCGCCGTCGGGCCACGCGCAAGGCGACGGCTCCGGCCGGTTCGCCGAAGGCCGGGGACGACGCGGCTGCGGCCGAGGTGGTCGTGCCCGCGTCCGAGCCCGTGTCCGTAGCGGCGGAGCCGGAGGCCGTAGCGGTTGCATCGGCGGCGGTGCTGGCGGT
>NZ_FMDK01000419.1 GCF_900091995.1 Streptomyces sp. MnatMP-M17 | reverse complement strand
GGCTGCGGCGGCCACCGCCATCGCGCCCACCACGGCCTCACGGTGCTGATGGGTGGTGTACGCGGAGATCTCGGCCTGGTGCGTGGCCTGTTCCGGGTCGTCGGCGTACCAGGCGCCCAGCGGCGCGATACGCATGGCCGCTCCGTTGCCCCACGAGCCCTGGCCGTTGAAGAGCCCGGCCGCCAGCTCGCGCCAGTCGCCGCCCTCCCGGATCAACCGGAGCATCCGGTTCACGGCCGGACCGTAACCACGGTCGAAGTCATGGCGCTCGGCGAAGGAGCGCGCGAGCGTGTCCTGGTCGATACGGCCGAGCGCGCCCAGCACGGCCAGGACCGACGCGCCCATCTCGGTGTCGTCCGTCCACTGCCAGCGGCCGGGCGGCAGCTCCCGCAGCTTCAGCAAGGGATAGTTCGACGGTACGAAGAACTGAGAGCCCAGCGCGTCTCCCACGGACAGTCCGCGCAGACTGGCCAGGGCGCGTTCATAGCGCCGGTCGGGTACGGCGGGCGTGGCGGGTATGGATCGGGCGGTCATCGCAGAGTCCAGGCGGTCATCGCACCATCACTCTATCGGGTGCTGTCCAGAGCTATCCCGTACTATCCGGTGCGGCCGTACGGTTCCGGAGTGCGCCAGCGTTCGAACGGCCTGTCCAGGGTGTACCGGCCGTCCGCGCCGAGCAGCAGCGTCCGTGTCTCCGCGTTGCCCGGGTTCGACAGCGACTCGAACTCCGCGACCGACCAGTGGAACCACCGCATACAGAACAGCCGCATGGTCAGTCCATGCGTCACCAGCAGCACGTTCTCCGGCGAGTCGGGTGCCTCGAAGCTCCGGTACAGGGACTCCAGGAAGGCGCCGACCCGGTCGTACACATCGGCGCCCGACTCGCCCTGCGCGAACCGGTAGAAGAAGTGCCCGTAGGCGTCGCGATAGCTCTTCTGGAGACGTACGTCGTCCCGGTCCTGCCAGTTCCCCCAGTCCTGCTCGCGCAGCCGTGGCTCCTCCCTTATCCGCACCAGCTCCGGATCGAGACCGAAGGCCCGGAACGTCTCATGCGTACGTCGATAAGGCGAGACATAGACACTGACCTGCTCCCGGCCGAACATCTCGCGCAGCCGGGCACCGGTCTCCTCGGCCTGGCGCCGGCCCTTCTCGGTGAGTCTCAGGGCATGGTCGGGCTCGCGTTCGTACACCGTGTCATCTGCGTTGCCCTCCGACTCTCCGTGCCGGACAAGGACGATGCGCCGCGGTCGTGCCATGACCCGACCCTAGAACGGTGCCGGGGAGCGGCGCCGACCGGGGCGTGCCGACGGGGCACATGACCGCCGGGCGCCTGCGGGCGTACCACTGGCCGGCGCGCGGGATGCGTCACACCGTCCAGGTCGATTCGAGATCGACGACATCTCCGGCCAGCGCCGCCACATCCGCCGCCGTCTGCGCGCGAAGCGTCAGCCGCTCCACCCGTTCGACCCGGTACTTCCCGTGCTCCGCCGCGGACTGCCACATCGAGAGCACGATGAACTCATGGCCCGGCGCCTCTCCGAACAGTCCGCGCACCATCCCGGGCGATCCCGCCATCGCGGGATTCCAGACCTTCTCCTGCATCAGCGCGAAGTGTTCGACACGGTCCTCGTGGACCTTGCAGTGCGCGACGCGGACCACATCCGCGTCGGTGAAGCGTGGCTCGAAGCCGGTCTTCACATCAAAACGGTAATCGAACAGTTTGGCCTGGACATCCCTGTATGTCCCCGACTGCGCGGCGGCCAGCCGGTCGTGGGAGCGCGCCATGAAGGAGTCGTAGAACGCGCGGCTCTCCCAGAACGCGAAGACATGGGCCACACCCGGCTTCGTCCGGCTCCAGCCCCCGCTCTGCCCCCGGAATCCCGGCTCACCGAGCAACCCCGCCCATTTCCGCTGCCCGCGTTCAAAACCTCGTCGGTCGACCACGGTGCAGCGCGTCCACTTGACCAGCACCGCGCCATCGTACGGCGCGGAGCGTGGCGCGGGTCACGCTCCGGCGGAGTGCGCCGTACCCGGCTCGGCGGTACGAACACGGGGCCCGGCGAGTATCGGCCAACGTGGCGTCAACTGGACAGATCCCGCCGCCCGTTGTCGGCGCCCCGGTCTAGCCTTGCGTGCAAGGCCCGGAGATCCGGCCCGGTTGCGAAGAGGGGGAAGACTGGTGAGCAGTCTCAACAGAGGAGTGGCGAAGGTCGAGGTCACGCTCAAATGGGACCCCAGTCCTTTGGGCGCGCCTCCGCACGATCTCGATATCGTCGCGGCGACTTATACATCGAAGGACCCGAGCGACAAGCCGGCCTATCTGGTCCACTTCGGAAGCCGCTCACCGGACGGCACGATCACTCTGGACCGGGACAGCCAGACCGGCCAGGGCTTCGGCGCCGACGAGGAAATGACACTGGAGCTGGACCGGCTGGCGGTCGCGTATCACCGTGTGGTGGTGGGCGTGGTCATTCAACAGCGCCATGGACGCAGGACGTTCGCCGACATAGCAGGTCCTCAGCTCCGCGTTCTGGAGGGATACACCGAGCTGGCGAAGCACGACTTCACGGGTGTCCCTGACGCCACCGCGGCGACTCTCGCGCAATTCACGCGGGACTCCTCGGGTGCGTGGCAGTTCCACACGGCGGTCCGCGGCTTCGACACCGACCCGCAGTCCTTCGGCGCCCTGATGGGCACCGCCTGACAGGCTCGGTGACACAAACAAGGTGGCGCGGCAAAGGGGACCGACCACGGCCGATCCCCTTCACCAACCATCGCTCGGGCTACGCCGACGGTCGGCACCGCCCGGCCCGAAGGCCGGGCGGCACTGCCGGTATCAACTACAGCCGCTCGTGGAGCCGCATCCCTCGCAGATGTAGCAGGATCCCGCCCGCTGCATCTTCGTGCCGCAGGAGAAGCAGAGCGGTGCGTCGGCGCTGATGCCGAGTTGCATCTCGACCAGTTCGGCCGAGGTGTGCGCCTCCTTGGGGGCCGGGATCGCGGCCGGGCCGGCGACCTCGGCCGCGGAGACCGCCTTCAGCGGCTCCGGTGTGCGCGGCGCGGACTGGACGAGGCTCTCGGCGTCCAGCGTCTCGTCGTCCAGGGACGGCTCGTAAGAACCGGTGTCGAGATGGCGCTGGCGCTCCTCGGCCGAGTGGATCCCGAGGGCCGAGCGGGTCTCGAAGGGCAGGAAGTCCAGCGCGAGCCTGCGGAAGATGTAGTCGACGATCGACTGCGCCATCCGTACGTCCGGGTCGTCCGTCATACCGGCCGGCTCGAACCGCATATTGGTGAACTTGGAGACATAGGTCTCCAGCGGCACACCGTACTGAAGACCGACCGAGACGGCGATCGAGAAGGCGTCCATCATGCCCGCGAGGGTGGAGCCCTGCTTGGACATCTTGAGGAAGACCTCGCCGAGACCGTCGTCCGGATAGGAGTTGGCGGTCATATAGCCCTCGGCGCCGCCCACTGTGAAGGAGGTGGTGAGGCCGGGACGGCCCTTGGGGAGACGCTTGCGGACCGGGCGGTACTCGATGACCTTCTCCACCGCCTGGCGGATGGTGTCCTCGGCCTTCTCCGCGACCTTCCCCTGCACCTCCTTCTCCTTCTTCTTCGCGGAGAGCGGCTGCCCGACCTTGCAGTTGTCGCGGTAGATCGCGAGCGCCTTGACGCCCATCTTCCACGCCTCGAAGTAGACCTCTTCGACATCCTCGACGGTGGCGCTCTCCGGGAGGTTCACCGTCTTGGACAGCGCGCCGCTGATCCACGGCTGGATGGCCGCCATCATGCGGACATGGCCCATCGCGGAGATGGAGCGCTCGCCCATCGCGCAGTCGAAGACCTCGTAGTGCTCGGTCTTCAGACCGGGCGCGTCGATCACATTGCCGTGCTCGGCGATATGGGCGACGATCGCCTCGATCTGCTCCGGCTGATAGCCGAGGCAGCGCAGCGCCTGCGGCACCGTGCCGTTGACGATTTGCATCGAGCCGCCGCCGACCAGCTTCTTGAACTTGACCAGGGCGAGGTCGGGCTCCAGCCCGGTGGTGTCGCAGGACATCGCGAGACCGATGGTGCCGGTGGGCGCGATGACCGAGGCCTGGGCGTTGCGGAAGCCGTTCTTCTCACCGAGACGGAGGACGTCCTGCCAGGCCTCCGTGGCGGCGGCCCAGACCGGGGTGTCCAGATCGTCGATACGGACGGCCGTGGCGTTGGCGTCGGAGTGCTGCTTCATGACGCGCTTGTGCGGCTCGGCGTTGCGGGCATAGCCGTCGTACGGACCGACGACCGCGGCCAGTTCGGCGGAGCGCCGGTAGGAGGTGCCCGTCATCAGCGAGGTGATGGCGCCGGCCAGGGACCGGCCGCCGTCGGAGTCGTACGCGTGGCCCGTGGCCATCAGCAGGGCGCCGAGGTTGGCGTAGCCGATGCCGAGCTGGCGGAAGGCGCGGGTGTTCTCACCGATCTTCTGCGTGGGGAAGTCCGCGAAGCAGATGGAGATGTCCATCGCGGTGATGACCAGCTCGACGACCTTGGCGAAGCGCTCGGACTCGAAGGACTGGCTGCCCTTGCCGTCGTCCTTGAGGAACTTCATCAGGTTCAGGGAGGCCAGATTGCACGAGGTGTTGTCCAGGTGCATGTACTCGCTGCACGGGTTCGAGCCGTTGATCCGGCCGGACTCAGGACAGGTGTGCCAGCGGTTGATCGTGTCGTCGTACTGAATGCCCGGGTCGGCACAGGCCCATGCCGCCTCCGCCATCTTGCGGAAGAGCTCCTTGGCCTCGACCTCTTCGATGACATCACCGGTCATCCGGGCGCGCAGCCCGAACTTGTCGCCGTTCTCGACGGCCTTCATGAACTCGTCGTTCACACGGACCGAGTTGTTGGCGTTCTGGTACTGGACGGACGTGATGTCGTCGCCGCCCAGATCCATGTCGAAGCCCGCGTCCCGCAGGGCACGGATCTTCTCCTCTTCCTTGACCTTGGTCTGGATGAAGTCCTCGATGTCGGGGTGGTCGACATCGAGGATGACCATCTTGGCCGCGCGGCGCGTGGCGCCACCGGACTTGATCGTTCCCGCGGACGCGTCGGCGCCGCGCATGAAGGAGACCGGGCCCGAGGCATTGCCGCCGGAGGAGAGCAGTTCCTTGGAGGAACGGATCCTGGAGAGGTTCAGACCGGCGCCCGAGCCGCCCTTGAAGATCATCCCCTCTTCCTTGTACCAGTCCAGGATCGAGTCCATGGAGTCGTCGACGGAGAGGATGAAGCAGGCCGAGACCTGCTGCGGCTGCGGAGTGCCGACGTTGAACCACACCGGCGAGTTGAAGCTGAAGACCTGGTGCAGAAGGGCGTACGCCAGCTCGTGCTCGAAGATCTCGGCGTCGGCGGGCGCGGCGAAGTACTGGTAGTCCTCGCCGGCCTTGCGGTAGGTCTTCACGATCCGGTCGATGAGCTGCCGCAGACCGGTCTCGCGCTGCGGAGTGCCCACGGCCCCACGGAAGTACTTGCTGGTGACGATGTTGACCGCGTTCAGCGACCAGAAGTCGGGGAACTCGACGCCACGCTGCTCGAAATTGACCGAGCCGTCGCGCCAATTGGTCATGACGACATCACGGCGCTCCCAGACCACCTCGTCGTACGGATGCACGCCGGGTGTCGTGTGGATCCGCTCGATACGCAGCCCCTTGCCGGCCTTGGTCCCCTTGGTTCGGGAACCTCGTGCCGGGCCGCTCGTCGTCTCTGTCATGCCGCCTCCCATATACGTACAAAAACGCCCTGAAGTGCCATGCTCTTCCCGTGGCACGGGGTGTGTCGAAAATGCCTCGGGTGCGCGCGGGGCGCCCGTGACAGGTCTTGGTTGCCGCGGAGCGGCCGGACGGGACCGGCCGGTCAGTCCGCGACGGTGGCGGGCACGGGGACCTCGTGGGTCCCGCCGGCGCCGCACTTGTCTGCGGGAGGCCGCTCGCGCAGTTCCGCGATGGCGGCCTCGAAGTCTTCGAGCGAGTCGAACGCCCGGTACACGGATGCGAAGCGCAGGTACGCGACGAGGTCGAGCTCCTGCAGTGGGCCGAGTATGGCCAGCCCCACGTCGTGGGTGGTCAGCTCGGCGCTTCCGGTGGCGCGCAGCGCTTCCTCGACCCGCTGGCCGAGCTGGGCGAGGGCGTCCTCGGTGACCGGCCGTCCCTGGCACGCCTTGCGCACACCGGAGATGACCTTGGTACGGCTGAAGGGCTCAGTCACACCGCTGCGCTTGATCACCATCAGTGAGGCGGTCTCCACCGTCGTGAAACGGCGGGAGCAGTCGGGGCACTGCCGACGGCGCCGGATCGACGTCCCGTCGTCGGTGGTGCGGCTGTCGACGACACGGCTGTCGGGGTGCCTGCAGAAGGGACAGTACATTGCTCCCAACCCTCCTTCACGGCGTGACTGAATAGCCCCGTCAGGGCCCGGAAAGAGCCCCTCGAAGCAACCCCCAGCATAGGCGATGGCCTCGGCCGACCGAGACCGGGGACCACAACTTCTGGGCGGCTGCGACAATCCAACCACTAGATCTGGGGTTTGACCGCATCCTAGGCCCTGGCGCGTGTCGTATACGGAGGCGGGTCCCGCGCAGCCGCGCGGACCGGCCACGAGGGTACGGGAAGGGCGCGGCGGCGCGGGTTCCGGCCCGCCCGGTGGAACACTCGAACCGCGCCCCGGACCACGGCGGCACGGCCGTGAACGGTACCGTGACGAGCGGGCCGCGTACGGCCACAGACAGGGCCCATACACCTAGCCGAAGACTTACGACAGGCGCTCTACGATTTTTCACTCGAACGTGTGTTTGGCGCAACCTTTCGAAAGCTACTACCGTTGTCCAGCTAGGGAGAACATTTCGAGAGGGGCCCGACGTGACCACCACCGCAGACAGCGCCACCATCACTGCCCAGGACCGCTCCCAGAGCCGACTCGAGCCGGTGCATGCCATGAATGACGCGATCATGAACCCGGAGGGGCCCAAGCCCACCCGGTCATTGCCCGGCCGGCCTCCCGGAATCAGGGCGGACAGCTCCGGCCTCACGGACCGGCAGCGCAGGGTCATCGAGGTCATCCGCGACTCCGTCCAGCGGCGCGGCTATCCGCCCTCGATGCGGGAGATCGGCCAGGCCGTGGGCCTCTCCAGCACCTCGTCGGTCGCCCATCAGCTCATGGCTCTGGAGCGCAAGGGCTTTCTGCGCCGCGACCCGCACCGGCCCAGGGCGTACGAGGTACGCGGATCGGACCAGCCGAGCACCCAGCAGACGGACACGACCGGCAAGCCCGCCGCCTCGTATGTCCCGCTGGTCGGCCGGATCGCCGCGGGCGGGCCGATCCTCGCCGAGGAGTCGGTCGAGGATGTCTTCCCGCTCCCCCGCCAGTTGGTCGGGGACGGAGAGCTGTTCGTCCTCAAGGTCGTCGGCGATTCGATGATCGAGGCCGCGATCTGTGACGGTGACTGGGTGACGGTCCGCCGCCAGCCGGTCGCGGAGAACGGTGACATCGTCGCCGCGATGCTGGACGGCGAGGCCACGGTCAAGCGCTTCCGCCGCGAGGACGGCCATGTCTGGCTGCTCCCGCACAACGCGGCATACCAACCGATCCCCGGTGATGAGGCGACGATCCTCGGCAAGGTGGTCGCGGTCCTGCGCCGGGTGTGACGATTCCACCGGCTCCGACCGGGCCCCGGGACTCCCTGCGCCGGTCCCGGGGCCTGCTTCACGCCCTGAACGAGCAGGCCCCCGGTGCGTACGACAGCTACTCGCCGGCGGCCTGGGCCACGGCATCGATCGCCGCGAGGGACCGCCGTACCTGATCACGGTCAGTGGTGTACCAGAAATCGGGCAGCGAGGCGCGCAGAAAGCTGCCGTACCGGGCATTGGCCAGCCTCGGATCGAGCACTGCCACCACGCCGCGGTCCCCGGTCGCCCGTACGAGCCGTCCGGCGCCCTGGGCCATGAGCAGGGCGGCATGCGTTGCGGCCACCGCCATAAACCCATTGCCGCCGGCTTCCTCCACCGCCTTCTGGCGCGCGCTCATCAGCGGATCATCGGGGCGCGGGAAGGGAATGCGGTCCATCACCACGAGCTGAGAGCTGGGCCCCGGCACATCGACGCCCTGCCACAGCGAGAGCGTGCCGAACAGACAGGTCCTCGGATCGGCGGCGAACGCCTTGATCAGCTCGCCGAGCGTCTCCTCTCCCTGGAGCAGAATCGGCACATCCATCCTGCCGCGCAGCTCTTCCGCCGCGGCCTGGGCGGCCCGCATCGAGGAGAAGAGCCCGAGCGTACGGCCGCCCGCCGCCTCCACCAGCTCGGCCAGCTCATCCATCATGTCGCCCCGCGAGCCCTCCCGTCCCGGTGTGGCGAGATGGCGCGCGACATAGAGGATGCCCTGCTTGCGGTAGTCGAAGGGCGAGCCGACATCGATGCCCTTCCACCGCGGAATGTCGTCCCCTTCCGTGCCTTCCGGCGCCAGACCGAGCGAGGCGCCCACTCCGTTGAAGTCACCGCCGAGCTTGAGCGTGGCGGAGGTGAGGACGACGGAGCGGTCGGCGAAGAGCTTCTCCCGCAGCAGTCCCGACACCGAGAGCGGTGCGACCCGGAGGGAGGCGCCGAACCGGTCGTGCCGCTCGTACCAGACGACGTCGTACTCCGAGCCGTTGGCGATTCGCTCCGCCACAGCGTGGACGGACTCGACGGATGCCAGAGCCTGTTTCCGTACGACGTCCTCGTCCTGTACGGACTTGTCGCGTGTCGCGCCCAGTGCCGAGATGACCGTACGGGCCGCGTCGCGCAGCGCCATCAGGGCATAGCCGAGATCCTCCGGGATCTCTTCGAGCCGCCCGGGAAGGGCCAGCTCCATCAGCCGCTCGAAGGTCTCGGCCGCCGTCTGGAGAGCGTCCGCCGCCTTCTCGTTCACCAGCTTCGCCGAGCGGCGCACCGCCCGATGCACCTGTCCGGAAGTCAGCTCGCCCGTGGCGACTCCGGTGACCCGTGAGACCAGCTCATGGGCCTCGTCGACGATCAGCACCTCATGCTCGGGCAGCACCGGCGCGCCCTCGATGGCGTCGATCGCGAGGAGCGCGTGGTTGGTGACGACCACCTCGGCGAGCTTGGCGCGCTCCCGCGCCTGCTCGGCGAAGCACTCCATGCCGTAGGCGCATTTCGTGGCGCCCAGGCACTCCCGGGACGAGACGGAGACCTGGGACCAGGCACGGTCCGAGACACCGGGCGTCAGATCGTCGCGATCGCCCGTCTCGGTCTCGTCCGCCCAGTCCCGCATCCGCAGCAGGTCCTGGCCCAGCTTGCTGCTGGGCGCCGCCGCCTCGAACTGATCGAAGAGGCCCTCCTCCTCGTCCTGCGGCACGCCTTCGCGCAGCCGGTGCAAACAGAGATAGTTGGAACGGCCCTTGAGCATGGCGAATTCCGGACGTCTGCGCAGCAGCGGATGCAGTGCGTCGACCGTACGCGGAAGGTCACGCTCCACGAGCTGGCGCTGCAACGCCAGGGTGGCCGTGGCCACCACGACCCGCTCGCCGTGTGCCAGCGCGGGCACGAGATAGCCCAGCGACTTGCCGGTGCCGGTGCCGGCCTGGACGAGCAGATGGGACGGGGCGTCGATGGCTTCGGCGACGGCCTCGGCCATGGTGACCTGGCCTGGCCGTTCCACGCCGCCGACGGAGCTGACGGCGGCGTGGAGGAGCTCGGGGAGTGATGGCTTCGTCATAGCCCGACCACCCTACGGGTCGCCACTGACAACAGCGATCACTCGTCCTGCCGTCCGGCCGCCAGCGGATTGGGAACCGTACCGTGCACGGCGGCATGCGGCCGGTGGGCGCGGTCACGGTAACCGTCGAGATGGAGCCGGTTGCGGTTGAGGCAGAGACGCTCGATACGCGGCGTGAGCAGGTCGAATGTCTCGAAGCGCTGCTTCAGCTCCGGGAACCGGGCCTGGTGGCGCAGGATCTCCGCCCGTACGAGGGACCAGAACTCCCTCTCCGGCAGCCCGAGTTGGTCCTCGCACAGCGGTGCCAGATAGCGGAAGACGCCGACGAAGAGCCCTGAATGGATGAACTGGATGAGGAAGGACGGCTCCTCGGTAAGGAGGACGTCCTTCACATCCGCGGGCATCGCGTCGTGCTCGGGCAGCGGCTGGGCACTGATGTTCACATCGTCGACGAAGTCCTTGATCGCCAGCCGTACCGGGACGTCCTGGTCGTCGAAGACGACGATGGCGTTCTCGCCGTGCGGCGAGAAGACCGTTCCGTAGCGGTAGAGGAAGTGCAGCAGAGGCGGCAGCAGCGCCGAGAAGAGCCGCTGGAGCCAGCGGGCGGGCGGCAGACCGGAACGGGCGACGAGCTCGGCGGTGAACGCTCTGCCCTCGGGATCCGTATGGATGAGGGAGGCGAGCGTACGGGCGCGCTCACCGGTGGCGAGCCGGGTCTGGAGGGGCTCGCGCCAGATCGCGCCGAGCAGTTCCTTGTACTGGTACGGAACCTCCGGGAGGTGATCGTAGAGCGGGTGCTCGACCGTTACGGAGGCGACTTCGCCGAGCAGGATGACACCGCACTCGTCGCGCAGGAAGGCATCGGCGTCCCGTATTCCATGGACCCACGCGGTGACGGCGGGCGCCGCGAGCGTGCGCTCGGTCGGGAGTCCGCGCCAGACGAGGGTGTTGAGGATGGACAAGGGCAGTTTGACCGTGTGCCGGTCGGGACGTGCGATGTTCAGGAAGGTACGGATGGACTGCTGCGGCAGCCGTAGATCGCCGTCGGTGGGAAGCGGAACGATCGCTCCCCGGGCTATGGCGGGCGCGTAGAGCGGGAGCAGGATCTCCTCCCACTGCCAGGGATGCACGGGGAGGTAGAGATAGGCGGCGGGATCGAGGCCGCGGTCCCGGAGGACGGAGTCGAAGCGCTCGCGGACGGCGGAGTCGAGTTCGCGGCCGTAGAGCAGGTCTGGCGTGCGCAGCGCGGAGACGCCGCGGTAGGTGGCGAGGGCGGTGCTGACCGCGATCCAGGGGAGCAGGGCCGGAGTACGGGCCTCGGGCGCCCAGCGCGCGGCGTCGGTGGCGGAGAAGCCGACGCGGCCCTTGTTGAGGACGATCCAGGGATGGCCGGTCTGGTGTCCTTCGAGGTCGGCGTAGTCGAGATCGGCGAGGCGCGCGGCGGTGAGGGCGGTGTGGTCGAGTCTGGCGTCGGCGGCGAGCGTCGTGGTGAGTTCGCGGACGAGATGGCCGAGGGTCTCGCCGTCGAGTCCGAGCAGCCCTCTGGCGAGCGGCAGGAAGCAGAGCGGGTCGGTGAAGGGCTGGTTCCGGTACTCGACGGAGCCCGGTTCGACGCGCCAGTCGCCGTAGGCACCGCGTGTGGCGCGGAAGGTGAACGTTTCTCCGTTGTCGAGTGTGAGGGCGTACCGGCCGTCGGCGGCGCCGGGGACGGGCGCGGGCTCGATGATCTGCTCGTACGCGAATTCGCCGAGGAGTTTGGCGAGGAGACGGCCGGCCGCCCGGTCCCAGGACCGGGCGTTCAGCTCGGGCGGCGAGAACAGCGGAGTGAGGGCGGCGGAGCCGGCGGTGGTGGAGCCGGGAGCGGCCGAGGAATCGGGAGCGGCTGGCGAGTCGGGAGCGTTGAGGGAGTCGTGGACGGCGGTGGCGTCGTGGACGGCAGGGGAGTCATGGGTGGCAGGTGACTTCGGCACAAGGACTCCTCGGGATGGAACCGATGGGGATCGAGCGGTGCAGGTAAGGCAATTGAACGGTGTGGGTGACGCGGCGGATCGTTCAGAGCAGGTCGCGATGAGCACGGTCGCGGACCATGAGAGCGGCTCGCTTCTCAGGCAGGTCGACCTCCGCCGAGAAGCGGAAGCC
>NZ_FMDK01000023.1 GCF_900091995.1 Streptomyces sp. MnatMP-M17 | reverse complement strand
CCAGACCAGGCAGTACGGCTGATGCCCCGCCTCGTGCAGGCGGTGGCTGAAGTCCTGCCATTCGTGGAGCAGTTGGTAGACGTTGTACGCGTCCCTCGGGCCGCCTCGGTCTGGGACCGTGGACCAGATGAAGGCTGCGGCGCCCACGGATTCCTCTCCTATGCCGCGCAGTGGGTCCACCACCGTCATGGGGAGTTTGACCACGGCGTAGTCGGGGTGCAGGACGACCAGTTCCAGTGGCGGGACCTTGTGCAGGGGCATGCCCTGGATGCCCGTGAGGACCATCGCCGCTATCGTCTCGGGCTTGATCTTGGTGAACATGCCGCCCATGCCCAGTTCGTCGCCGCCCAGCTCCTCCGGGCGCATCGAGATGGGCACACGGGCGGCCGTGGCTCCGTCGGGCGCGCCGAAGTACTTGTAGGTCACCCCCACCCGGCCACCACTCCTGCTCTCCGGGCGTTGCCCGTTTCCCGGAGGTTGCTCACGCGCCTCGCGTTCGCGGCGCCGGTGCTTTCCACGCCGGGCAGGCTCGGGACCCAGGTCGTCGGTCCCCTCGCCCAGTCCGCCACCGCGATGCATATCTCCACCCGACCACTCGCAGCCCCGGCCGCGCAACCCGATCATCGTGACAGTGACCTCCCCCACGAGCGTGCGGTGAAACACCTGTCCGCAAGAACGTCCGAGGCTCTGACACCATTGATTGCGTGAGCTTCCCCTATGACTATGACGCCCCAGTTTCGCAGACGCTTTTCGACCGCGCGGCTCTCGTGACTCCCGGCGGCGTGAACTCTCCCGTCCGCGCCTTCCGCGCGGTGGGCGGTACGCCCCGGTTCATGGTGTCCGGTAACGGTCCATACCTCATCGATGCGGACGGCCGTGAATATGTCGACCTCGTATGTTCCTGGGGGCCGATGATTCTCGGTCATTCCCGTCCAGAGGTCATCGAAGCGGTCCAGGCGGCGGTCGCCCGCGGTACGTCCTTCGGGACTCCCGGTGAGGGCGAGGTCGCGCTCGCCGAGGAGATCGTGGCCCGCGTGGCCCCGGTGGAACAGGTACGGCTCGTGTCGTCGGGCACCGAGGCGACCATGTCCGCGATCCGGCTCGCCCGTGGTTTCACCGGGCGCGCGAAGATCGTGAAGTTCGCCGGCTGCTACCACGGTCATGTCGACGCGCTGCTCGCCGCCGCGGGCTCGGGCGTCGCCACCTTCGGGCTGCCGGACACTCCCGGTGTGACCGGCGCCCAGGCCGGCGACACCATCGTCCTGCCGTACAACGATCTTGACGCCGTACGCCAGGCCTTCGCCGCCCATCCCGGCGAGATCGCCTGTGTGATCACCGAGGCGTCGCCGGGCAACATGGGAGTCGTACCGCCGCGCGAGGGCTTCAACGCCGGGCTCAAGGAGCTCTGCGCCGCCGACGGCGCGCTCTACATCTCCGACGAGGTCATGACCGGTTTCCGTACGTCGAAGGCCGGCTGGTACGGCATCGACGGCGTCGCGCCCGATCTGATGACCTTCGGCAAGGTCATGGGCGGTGGCTTCCCGGCCGCCGCGTTCGGCGGCCGGGCCGATGTCATGGGACGGCTTGCGCCGGCCGGGCCCGTCTACCAGGCCGGTACGCTCTCCGGGAACCCGGTCGCCACCGCCGCGGGTCTCGCGCAGCTCCGGCTGCTGGACGACGCGGCATACGAGAAGGTCGACGCGGTCTCGCTCCAGATCCAGCGGCTGGTGACGGAGGCGCTCAGCAAGGAGGGTGTCGCCCACCGGGTCCAGACGGCGAGCAACATGTTCTCGGTGTTCTTCACGGCCGACGAGGTGCGCGACTACGAGGACGCCAAGAAGCAGGAGTCCTTCCGCTTCACTCCCTTCTTCCACTCACTGCTCGCCGATGGCGTCTATCTGCCGCCGTCCTCCTTCGAGTCGTGGTTCGTCTCCACCGCGCACGACGAGCGCGCGATCGAGCGGATCGCCGCCGCACTGCCGGCCGCCGCCCGAGCCGCCGCCGAAGCCACCGGACCGCAGACACCGGAGAAGCCGGAGAACGCCGCATGAGCGCCACGAACGACATGAGTGCCCCGCAGGACATGAGCGCCACGAACGACATGGACGATCTGGACATGACCGATCCGAACGAAGTGACCGTCGTCCATCTCATGCGGCACGGCGAGGTCCACAACCCCGACGGTGTCCTCTACGGCCGCCGTCCCGGCTACCACCTCTCCGAGCTGGGCCGGCGGATGGCCGACCGGGTCGCCGAGCATCTCGCGGACCGTGACATCACGTATGTTGTCGCCTCTCCGCTGGAGCGTGCCCAGGAGACGGCGGCGCCGATCGCCAAGACCCATGGGCTGACTCTCGACACCGACGACCGGCTGATCGAGGCCGCGAACATCTTCGAGGGCAAGGCCTTCGGCGTCGGTGACGGCGCCCTGCGCAAGCCCGCCAACTGGAAGCATCTGACCAATCCCTTCCGGCCGTCCTGGGGCGAGCCGTACGTCGATCAGGTCACCCGGATGACGGGCGCGCTGGGCGCCGCCCGTGACGCGGCCCGTGGCCATGAGGCGGTCTGTGTCAGCCATCAGCTGCCGATCTGGATCGTGCGCAGCTTTGTCGAGCGGCGCCGGCTCTGGCACGATCCGCGTCGGCGGCAGTGCACGCTCGCGTCCCTGACGAGCTTCACGTACCACGGCGACAAGATCGTCGCCGTCACCTACTCCGAGCCGGCCCGTGATCTCGTCCCTGCCCATCTCCTTGCCGGTGCCAAGCCGGTGAAGGGCGGTGCGAAGGCCTTCGGCGCATAGAAGCGGGCGCAGCTCCCAGTATTTGCTGTGCGTCAGTAAAGATATGACAAGCCTGGAACCTCCGCGTTCGGTACGGCATCTCACGTATTGCCGCTTGTAAGACTCGTACGAGCGGCATACGGACGAGATGAACGCGGATGGGATCTGTATGCGGGAGATCAGCCGAAGAGGTCTGCTCGGAGCCGGTATAGCCGGTATAGGAGCCGCCACCGCGACCGGAATCGCGGGCTGCGGTTCCACCGGATCCACCGGCTCTACTGGTTCGAACGGCTCCACTGGTTCGAGCGGACCCAGAGGCTCCAGCAACTCCACCACATCCGGCAGCACCGTCGGCGGAAAACCGACACCCAGCGCCCGTCCCACCGGCAGAGACGTCCGGCTGATCGGTGACGGTTCCACCGCCGACACCGGAAAACAGCCGCACCAGCCGCCCGCGCCGGTTCCTCTTGAACCGGGCGAGACTCCGCCGCAGTTCGTGATCTTCTCCTGGGACGGAGCGGGCGAGGTCGGCAACGGTCTCTTTCCGCGTTTTCTCGAACTCGCCGAGAACCATGGCGCGGCCATGACCTTCTTCCTTTCCGGTATCTATCTGCTGCCCGAGTCGAAGAAGACGCTCTACCGCCCGCCGAACAATCCCGTCGGCGCGTCCGACATCGGCTATCTCACCGACGCCCATATCAAGGACACGCTCAGAAATGTGCGGCAGGCCTGGCTGGACGGCCATGAGATCGGCACCCACTTCAACGGGCACTTCTGCGGCGGCTCGGGCTCGGTGGGCAACTGGACGCCGCAGCAGTGGCGCAGCGAGATCGACCAGGCCGTGTCCTTTGTCACACAGTGGCGTACGAACAGCGGCTGGACCGATCTCGATCCGCTGCCCTTCGACTACCGCAAGGAACTCATAGGCGGCCGTACGCCCTGTCTGCTCGGCCAGGACAGGCTGCTGCCGACCGCGAAGAAGCTGGGCTGGCGCTATGACGCCAGTTCCCCCGGAGGCACCCAGATCTGGCCGGACAAGACGCACGGCATCTGGAATCTTCCGCTTCAAGGTGTGCCGTTCCCGGGCCATTCTTTCGAAGTCCTCTCCATGGACTACAACATGCTCGCCAATCAGTCCGTCAATTCGACCAGAGGCAGCACCTCCCGATACCCGGGCTGGCGCAGACAGGCCACCGGCGCCTATCTCGGCGGTTTCCGCCGTGCGTACGAGACGAATCGCGCGCCGTTCTTCATCGGCAACCATTTCGAGCAGTGGAACGGCGGAATCTATATGGACGCCGTCGAAGAGGCCCTGAAGAGGATGGCGGGCAAGAAGGACGTACGGCTGGTCTCCTTCCGCCAGTTCACGGACTGGCTCGATGTCCAGGACCCGGCCGTACTCGCCAAGCTCCGTACGCTGGAGGTCGGACAGTCTCCGGCCGGCGGGTGGAACGCCTTCTTTAAGGCGGCCTGACAAGGGGCCTAACGGGCACCGAGGGGGGTGCCCAAGATCCCCGAAACGCCCATGCGAAACTTTTCACATGAACTCAGGCCGTGCCCTCCCGCGCCGCTCCGACCGCCGGCTCCGCGCCATCACGCCGGTCGTGGCCGTCGCGGCGGCGCTGACGCTCTCGGCGTGCAGCGGCGGAGGTAAGTCCGGTGGTGGCGGCGACACCAACTTCGTGACGAACACCGGTGGTATCTCCACCGTCGCGGTGGCGGAACGGCAGCCTGTCAACAAGATCGCGGGCGAGACGCTCGACGGCGCGAAGCTCGATGTGGCCGATCTCAAGGGCAAGATCGTCGTGCTGAATGTCTGGGGCTCGTGGTGTCCGCCCTGCCGGCAGGAGGCCAAGCACTTCGCGAAGGTCGCCAAGGAGACCGAGTCCCAGGGCGTCGCGTTCGTCGGGATCAACACCCGCGATCCCAACAAGGGCCCGGCGCTCGCCTTCGAGAAGGACTACGGCGTCCCCTACCCGAGCCTGTACGACCCGATGGGCAAGCTGATCGTCAACGGCTTCCCCAAGGGCAGTCTCAATCCGCAGTCCATCCCTTCCACCATCGTGCTCGACCGGAACGGCAAGATCGCGGCCCGCTCGCTGATGGCGCTCAACGAGGAGAAGCTGCGCACGATGATCGACCCGCTGATCGCGGAGAAGTGATCCGGTGCAGTTTCCCGCCATGGCCTCCGGTATCACTGAGACGGTTTCCAGCGGAGCACTGCTGCTCGCTCTGCCGATCGCGCTGCTCGGCGGGCTCGTCTCCTTCTTCTCGCCCTGTGTGCTGCCGCTCGTGCCCGGCTATCTCTCGTATGTCACCGGTGTCAGCGGGACCGATCTGGCCGATGCCAGACGCGGCCGGATGGTCGTCGGCGCCACGCTGTTCGTGGTCGGCTTCACCGCGGTCTTCGTCTCGGGCGGCGCGCTCTTCGGCTACTTCGGCGCGACGCTCCAAGGGCAGCGGGAGATCCTCTCCAAGGTGCTCGGCGGGCTGATGATCCTGATGGGTGTGTTCTTCGTGGGGCTGATGCCCTGGCTCACCCAGCGGGAATTCCGGTTCCACCGGCGGCCGGTGACCGGGCTGGCGGGAGCTCCTCTGCTGGGCGCGCTCTTCGGGATCGGCTGGACGCCCTGCCTCGGCCCGACCATCTCCTCCGTCCAGGTCCTGGCGATGAACGAGGCGAGCGCGGGCCGTGGGGCCATACTGACCGTCGCGTACTGCCTCGGCCTCGGTGCGCCGTTCGTGCTCGCGGCGGTGGCGTTCCGCAAGGCGCTGGGCGCGTTCGGCTGGGTCAAGCGCCATTACGTCTGGGTGATGCGGATCGGCGGCGCGATGATGATCGCGACCGGTCTGCTGCTGCTGACCGGTGCGTGGGACAGCATCGTGCAGCAGATGCAGGTCTGGTCCAGCGGTTTCACGGTGGGGATCTAGTTCCATGAGCAAGGCTTCCATGAGCAGCGAGACAACAAGCGGGACAGCGGCGGACAAGACCGGTGCAGCGGCTACGGAGACGACGGCCGAGACGGAGACGGCGGCGCGGACGGCGGCGGAAGCAGCCGCGGCCGACCGCGCCGCCTCCGAGTCACGGGACGCGCGTGAACTCGGCGCCGCGGGCTCCCAGCTCTCCACCGCGCCCCGCGAGGAGACCGCCATCGGCGGCCCCACGCTCGGACTCGTCGGCTGGTTCCGCTGGTTCTGGCGGCAGCTCACCTCCATGCGCGTCGCGCTGATCCTGCTCTTTCTCCTCTCCCTCGGCTCCATCCCCGGCTCGCTGATCCCGCAGGCGAGCGTCGACGAGCTGAAGGTGCAGGACTTCAGGGACCGGCACGAGACGCTGGCGCCCGTCTACGACAAGCTCCAGCTCTTCCACGTCTACAGCTCGGTGTGGTTCTCCGCGATCTACATCCTGCTGTTCATCTCCTTGATCGGCTGTATCGTCCCGCGCACCTGGCAGTTCGTCGGCCAGCTCCGCTCCCGTCCGCCGGGCGCGCCCAAGCGGCTCACCCGGCTGCCCGCGTACACGACCTGGCGCACCACGGCCACGCCCGAGGCCGCCCGCGAGGCCGCGCTCGCGATCCTGAAGAAGCACCGCTTCCGCGCGCATACCGCCGGTGACGCGGTCGCCGCGGAGAAGGGCTATCTCCGCGAGGCCGGCAATCTGATCTTCCATATCGCGCTGATCGTGCTGCTGGTCGCTTTCGCCACGGGACAGCTCTTCAAATCGGAGGGCGGCAAGCTGGTCGTCGAGGGCGACGGCTTCTCCAACACCCTCACCCAGTACGACGACTTCAAGTCCGGCTCCCTGTTCAGCACGGACGAGCTGGTCCCGTTCAGCTTCACCCTGGACAAGTTCACCGGGACCTATGAGCGCAGCGGACCGCAGCTCGGCACGCCACGGACGTACAAGGCCGACGTCCGCTACACCACCGAGGCGGGCGGTACGGAGAAGAAGGCGGTCATCGAGGTCAACAAGCCTCTCGAACTGGACGGCACGAAGGTCTATCTGAACGCCCACGGCTACGCTCCAGTCGTCACCGTCAGGGACGGCCGCGGTCAGGTGGTCTTCAACGGCGCGGTGCCGCTGCTGCCCATCGACAACAACGTCTCGTCCACGGGCGCCATCAAGGTGATGGACGGCTACCGGGACAAGAACGGCAAGAAGGACCAACTGGGCTTCGCCGCCTTCTTCGTACCGACCTATGGCGGAAAGGGATCGGGCCAGATGTTCTCCCGGTTCCCCGCTCTCGACTTCCCGGTGCTCAACGTCGGCGCGTACCACGGCAGTCTGGGCGTCGACGCGGGACTGCCGCAGAACGTGTACCAGTTGGACACCAGGAAGCTGACGGCCTTCAAGGACACCAAGGGCGATCTCCTGAAGAAGACGCTGCTGCCAGGTGAGAAGCTCACCCTGCCCGACGGTGCCGGCTCGATCACGTTCGAGAAGGAGGTCAAGGAGTGGGCGAGCTTCCAGATCTCACAGCAGCCCGGCAGCTCCTGGGCCCTCACCGGTGCCGTCGCCGCCATCGCGGGACTGGCGGGCTCCCTCTTCATCCAGCGGCGCCGGATCTGGGTCCGGGCCGTACGGGGCGCCGACGGCGTCACCGTCGTCGAGATGGCGGGACTCGGCCGCAGCGAGTCCGCCAAGCTCCCCGAGGAGCTGGCCGAGCTGGCCGGCACCCTCCATTCAGAGGCGCCCAGCGCGCCTGATCCCGCGGACGATTCCGCAGAACAGACTGTCGAAGGGGCTGAGAAGTGAATCTCGCCGCCGCAGCAACCAATGAGAGCCTGGCACAGACCAGCAATGTGCTGATCTACTCCGCCATGGCCGTCTACACGCTGGCCTTCTTCGCGCATATCGCCGAGTGGCTGCTCGGCAGCCGCAGCAAGGTGGCCCGTACCGCCGCCGCGCTGACCGGTGACGGCCAGGAGTCCGCGGCGGGTTCGGTGAAGGTCCAGGTCGCAAAGAAGGGCGGCGCGACCGCCGTCCTGGAGCGGCCGAAGATCATCACCCGCTCCGCGTCCGGCAGCCGCGACATCCCGGACGGTCCCGGCGCGCACGGCGGTGACGCGCAGGGCGATCTGTACGGACGTATCGCCGTGTCCCTCACCGTCCTCGCCTGGGCCGTCGAGGCCGCCGGTGTGGCCGCCCGCGCGCTGTCCGTACAGCGGGCGCCGTGGGGCAACATGTACGAGTTCAACATCACCTTCTCCACCGTCGCCGTCGGTGTGTATCTGACGCTCCTCGCGCTGAAGAAGAACGTCCGCTGGATCGGCCTGCCGCTCATCACCACGGTGCTCCTCGATCTCGGCCTCGCCGTCACCGTCCTGTACACCGACAGCGACCAGTTGGTGCCCGCCCTTCACTCGTACTGGCTGTGGATCCATGTCTCCACGGCGATCTTCTGCGGCGCGGTCTTCTATGTCGGCGCGGTCGCCACGCTGCTCTATCTCTTCCGTGAGCGGTACGAGACCAAGCTCGCGACCGGTCTGAAGCCCGGCTCCTTCGCCACATCCGTGATGGAGCGGCTGCCCGCCTCCGGGACGCTCGACAAGTTCGCGTACCGCGTCAACGCCGCCGTCTTCCCGCTCTGGACGTTCACGATCATCGCGGGCGCGATCTGGGCGGGCGACGCCTGGGGCCGCTACTGGGGCTGGGATCCCAAGGAGGTCTGGTCCTTCATCACCTGGGTCGCGTACGCCTGCTATCTGCACGCCCGCGCCACCGCCGGCTGGAAGGGCCGCAAGGCCGCCTATCTGGCGCTGATCGCCTTCGGCTGCTGGCTGTTCAACTACTACGGCGTCAATATCTTCGTCACCGGCAAGCACTCGTACGCGGGCGTATGAGGCCCTGACGTACGGCAGGTGCTACGGCGGTCGTAGGGCCCGTACGACAGGTGCGCCGCGCGGATCGGCTCCGCGCGGGGCACCTGTCGCATGCACCCTCGTACGTACGTCAGTTGTCGCTGCCGCCCTGCTCACGCTCGCGGCGCTTGATCTCCTCCTCGCGGCGGCGGAGATCCGCCTCCCAGTCCTTGAGCAGGGCCTCGTCCTTCTTGTTCTCTTCCTTCAAGGAGTCGAGGAACGCCGGATTGTCGTCGGGAGCCGTCCACTTCCCGCGGTGGTTGCGGTGCCACTCGGCCGGTGTCGAGCCGTCGGCCGGTCCGCGCCGGACCTTGCCCACCACCAGCCAGGCGATCGGACCGACCAGCACCTCGCCGAAGAGCAGGATGATGATGACCCACACCACTTTGGGCAGGCCCTTGATCTCTTCCTCGGGAGTGTTCAGACAGTCGATGAAGGCGTAGATCCACAGGGCCAGGACCAGCAGGAACGGCAGATACCTGAGCATGGTTGGACGGTCCCCCCGGGAACGGTTGGAGGCCGTGTGACGGCCCCGGTGACCGGCTCAGGGTACCGGGTGGCCGATACTGGGACGCATGGCTTATGACGATCTTCGCTCGCTGCTCCGGGCGCTGGAGCGCGAGGGCGACCTCAAGCGCATCAAGGCCGAAGTCGACCCGTATCTGGAGGTCGGGGAGATTGTCGACCGGGTGAACAAGTCCGGTGGGCCCGCGCTGCTCTTCGAGAACGTCCGGGGCTCCTCGATGCCGCTGGCCATGAATGTGTACGGCACGGACCGCCGGCTGCTCAAGGCGCTGGGCCTCGGCTCGTACGGCGAGATCGGCGAGAAGATCGGCGGACTGCTCAAACCGGAGCTGCCGCAGGGCTTCATGGGAGTGCGCGAGGCCTTCGGGAAGCTCGGCTCCATGACGCATGTACCGCCGAAGAAGATCAAGGACGCGCCCGTCCAGGAAACGGTCCTCACCGGCGACGACGTCGATCTGGACCAACTGCCCGCGCTCTTCACCTGGCCGGGCGACGGCGGATCCTTCTTCAACCTCGGTCTGACGCACACCAAGCACCCGGAGACCGGTGTCCGCAATCTCGGGCTCTACCGGCTCCAGCGCCATGACCGGCGCACCATCGGGATGCACTGGCAGATCCACAAGGACAGCCGCAACCACTACCAGGTGGCCGCCAAGCGCGGCGAACGGCTGCCCGTCGCCATCGCGTTCGGCTGTCCGCCAGCCGTGACCTACGCCTCCACCGCGCCGTTGCCCGGTGACATCGATGAGTATCTCTTCGCGGGCTTCGTACAGGGCCGGCGGATCGAGATGGTCGACTGCAAGACGGTGCCGCTCCAGGTCCCGGCCAACGCCGAAGTCGTCATCGAGGGCTGGCTGGAGCCGGGAAAGACGCTTCCCGAGGGCCCTTTCGGGGACCACACCGGCTTCTACACACCGCAGGAGCCTTTCCCGGCGCTCACCATCGACTGTGTGACGATGCGCAAACGCCCGCTGCTCCAGTCGATCGTGGTGGGCCGTCCGCCGACCGAGGACGGGCCGCTGGGACGCGCGACGGAACGGTTCTTCCTGCCGCTGCTGAAGATCATCGTGCCGGACATCGTGGACTACCACCTGCCCGAGTCGGGCGGTTTCCACAACTGTGCGATCGTCTCGATCGACAAGAAGTATCCCAAGCACGCGCAGAAGGTGATGCACGCGATCTGGGGCGCGCACATGATGTCGCTGACCAAGCTGATCGTGGTGGTCGACGCGGACTGCGATGTCCACGATCTGCACGAGGTGTCCTGGCGCGCGCTGGGCAACACCGACTACGCGCGTGACCTCACCGTTGTCGAGGGCCCGGTCGATCATCTCGACCACTCCTCCTACCAGCAGTTCTGGGGCGGCAAGGCGGGGATCGACGCGACGAGGAAACTCCCCGAGGAGGGGTACACACGGGACGGCGGCTGGCCGGAGATGGTCGAGTCCGACCCGGAGACGGCGGCGAAGGTCGACCGCCGGTGGAGGGAGTACGGCCTGTGAGCGCAGCGGAGATCCTCGGGCCCGGACCGGCACAGCCCGGCAGCAGGACCCGGGCGTTCCTGCGGCTGGTGATGATCGAGCACTCGGTCTTCGCGCTGCCGTTCGCGTATATCGCGGCGCTGACCGCGATGTTCCAGTTCGACGGGAATGTCCACTGGGGCCGGCTGCTGCTGGTCACGATCGCGATGGTCGGTCTGCGTACGTTCGCGATGGCCTGCAACCGGATCATCGACCGGGAGATCGACGCCCGCAATCCACGCACCGCCGGACGGGAGTTGGTGACGGGCGCGGTGTCCGTGCGCTCCGCGTGGACCGGCGCGCTGGTCGCCGTCGTGGTCTTCCTCGCGGCGGCGGCGGCGCTGAATCCGCTCTGTCTGGCCCTCGCGCCGATCGCCGTGATCCCGATGGTGGTCTATCCGTACGGGAAGAGGTTCACCAACTTCCCGCACGCCATCCTCGGACTCGCCCAGGCCATGGGCCCTGTGGGCGCCTGGATCGCGATCACCGGCGCATGGTCGTGGGACGCGGTGATCCTGGGACTGGCCGTCGGGATCTGGATCGGCGGCTTCGATCTGATCTTCGCTTGCCAGGACGTCCAGGCGGACCGCGCGCACGGTGTGATGTCCGTGCCGGCCCGCTTCGGTATCCCGGGCGCGCTGTACGGAGCGCGCGCCTGCCATGCCGTCACGACCGTACTGCTGGTGTGGTACGCGCTGGCCACGGACGCCGGAGTGTTCTTCTGGACCGGGCTGGTGATCGTGGTGGCGGCCTTCCTCTACGAACACACGATTGTGAAGCCGCACGATCTGTCACGGCTCAACCGCGCGTTCTTCACGGTCAACGGCTTCATCGGGATCGCCCTGTTCGTGTGCGCGCTGCTCGATCTGCTGGTGCGCGGCCTCACGGGGTGACGGCCGTACGGACCTTTACGGTGTGACGGCGCCACGGGCCGCCGGGCGGCGGAACATGAACGCCGCGGCGACGCCCGCTATCAGGCCGATCAGATGGCCCTGCCAGCTCACGGTCGTATTGGCCGGCGAGATGCCGAGCAGGATCGAGCTGCCCCATATCGCGCCGATCACCAGACCGACGAGGATGCCGGCCGGCTTGCGCTCGACAAAACCGCGCACCAGGAGATAGCCGAACAGACCGAAGATCAGCCCGGACGCGCCCGCCGTGTTGCTGTTCGAGGGCGAGATCAGCCAGACGCCGAGGCCGTCGGCCACGACGATCACGGCGCAGACGGCGATGAAGCGCCGGATACCGCCGAGGGCGGCTATGAAGCCGAAGACCAGCAGCGGAATGCTGTTCGCCGCGACATGGGCGAAGCCGAAGTGGATGAAGGCGGCCGGGATGATGTCGGCCAGCTCGGACGGCTCGCGCGGCACGATGCCGTACCCGTCGAGCGAGTGGGCCGTGGCCACATCGACCACTTCGAGCACCCAGAGCAGGGCCACCCAGCCCACCATCAGCTTGGCGGCCGTCCTGGCCCGGCCCGTGCGGGGCCACTCGAATCCGGTGCCGGTCATGCTGCCCCCCTCGGTTCACTTGCTCCCAACCTCAGGAACGGCCGGGGCACCTTACCCGGTTCCCGGTGGAGCGTGCCGGATAGGCTCGGATCCGTGAAGCCCGGATCGTACGCACAGCACGAAGACCAGGGAGACCGGGGCAGCCCGCGACCGCCGCATCCCTCGCGGCGTCCCTGGGTCGTCGGAGTCTCCGGCGCGTCCGGTACGCCGTACGCCGCGGCCGTACTGCGCGCGCTGCTGGCGGCCGGCGAGAGCGTGGACCTGGTGGTCTCGCGCGCGTCACGGCTGACTCTGCTCGACGAGACCGGGATCGCCTTCAGGGACGCGCACTGGCGCGACGACCTGCGGTCCTGGCTGGCCAGAGGCGCGGACGGCAAGCCCGACCGCTTCGGCCCGGAGGGCCTGGACCTGGACGGCGTACGGCACTGGGGAGCCGGGGATCTGGCGGCGGGACCGTCGTCCGGCTCGTATCCCGTCCAAGGAATGCTGATCGTGCCGGCGTCCACGGCGTGTGTGGCCGGTGTGGCGCTCGGACTGTCGAAGGATCTGCTCCAGCGCGCGGCGAGCGTGACGCTCAAGGAGCGCCGGAAGTTGGTCGTCGCCGTACGGGAGACACCGCTGAACGGCCAGACGCTCAAGCATCTGGTGACGCTGGACGAGGCGGGCGCCGTGGTGCTGCCCGCCTCTCCCGCGTTCTACGCGGGCGCGACGCATATCCAGGATCTGGTGGACTTCGTCGCCGGGCGGGTGCTGGACGCGGCCGGAGTGCCGCACCGGCTGTACCGCCGCTGGGAGGGCGAGCTCGGCGGCTCTCGCGGCGACTGACGGCGTGTCCGTCGGCGTGTCTGCCCTTTGGGAAGAATCGCAGAATCTCACCTCCGTATGCCTTAGATTCTTAGTGTAAGTTTGCGAGATTGCTGAATAATGGAAGGCTTCAGGTTTATGGACGCCGTGGACAGGCAGCTCATCCAGGCCCTCAGGGAGAACGGCAGGGCTTCGTACGCCGAACTGGGCCGCCTCGTAGGGCTCTCCGGGCCGAGCGTCACCGACCGTATCAACCGGCTCGAAGCGGCCGGTGTCATCACCGGCTACCGCGCCACGGTCGACTCGGCCTCGCTGGGCCTCGGTGTCACCGCGCTGATCGGGATCTCCCTCTCCGACGCCGCCGACCACGAGGACGTGGCCCGCCGGATGCGCGATCTGAGCGAGATCGAGGACTGCTGGTTCATCGCGGGCGACGACTCGTACATGCTCAAGGTGCGGGCCGGTGATGTGGACGGGCTGGAGAAGACGATCCGCCGGCTGAGCGGTACGAAGGGCGTCTCCCGGACCCGTACCACCATCGTTCTCTCCACGAAGTGGGAGAACAGAGTCGGCGAACTGCCCGAGGAGTGAGGGCCGGGCGGAGGGCCGCGTCGGGACTGTCCGACCGGGGGCGTAGGCTCGACGGGCCCGATTGGTAGACGTATGGGAGGCGGCCTGATGACTGCATCTGTCCAAGATGTGGGTCTCAAGCGCGAGCTGGAGGAGAAGGTCAGGGCCGGCGAGCGGCTGAGCCGTGAGGACGGCATCGCCCTGTACGAGACGGACGATCTGGCCTGGCTCGGCGGTCTCGCCCACGAGGTGCGGACGCGCAAGAATGGTGATGTCGTCCACTTCAACGTCAACCGTCATCTCAATATGACGAACGTGTGCACCGCCTCCTGCGCGTACTGCTCGTTCCAGCGCAAGCCGGGCGAGAAGGACGCGTACACGATGCGTATCGAGGAGGCCGTCCGTCTCGCCAAGGCGATGGAGGGCGAGAGCCTCACCGAGCTGCATATCGTCAACGGCCTCCATCCGACGCTGCCGTGGCGCTACTACCCGCGCTCGCTCAGCGCGCTCAAGGAGGCCCTCCCGCAGGTCTCCCTCAAAGCGTTCACCGCCACCGAGATCCACCACTTCGAGACGATCTCCGGGCTGTCGGCCTCCGACATCCTGGACGAACTGATCGAGGCCGGTCTCGAATCGCTGACCGGTGGCGGCGCCGAGATCTTCGACTGGGAGGTCCGGCAGCACATCGTGGACCACAACACCCACTGGGAGGACTGGTCGCGGATCCACCGGCTCGCGCACTCGAAGGGCCTCAAGACTCCGGCCACGATGCTGTACGGGCATATCGAGGAGCCGCGCCACCGCGTCGACCATGTGCTGCGGCTGCGTGAACTCCAGGACGAGACCGGTGGTTTCCAGGTCTTCATCCCGCTGCGCTATCAGCACGACTTCGTGGACATGAAGGACGGCAAGGTCCGCAACCGCCTCCAGGCGCGTACGACCATGGCCACGGGCGCCGAGGCGCTGAAGACCTTCGCGGTCTCCCGGCTGCTCTTCGACAACGTCCCGCATGTCAAGGTCTTCTGGGTGATGCACGGCGTCCAGACCGCCCAACTGGCGCTCCAGCACGGCGCGGACGACATGGACGGCTCGGTCGTGGAGTACAAGATCACGCACGACGCGGACAACTACGGCACGCCCAACAAGCTCAGCCGCGAGGATCTGCTCGACCTCATCCGCGACGCGGGCTTCCGTCCCGTCGAGCGGAACACCCGTTACGAGATCATCCGCGAGTATCCCGGCCCGGATCCCGACCGCCGTGAGTCCCCGCAGCCGATGCGGATCTGAGGGGTCGGGCGATGGCTCTGCGATTCGAGCTCGACCCACCGGTGGACCGGGCCCTGCGCGACGGTGTTCTCACGCTCTGGACGGATGTGTCGAACGCCGACGGCGCGGTCGGGTTCGTCCCGCCCGTGACGGCCGACGACATACGGCCCGAGCTGGTCAAGCATTTCGTGGCGATGGCCGACGGCCGCTGCCGGCTGCTGGTCGGGTACGACGAGCAGGGCGCCGTCGCCGCGACGGCGTTCCTCACGCTCAACACCCACCGGCTGATGCGGCACTGGCTCTGGCTCTACACCGTGATGGTCCACCCACGGCATCAGGGCAAGGGATACGGTCGCGATCTCATGGCCGAGGCGGCGGAGGCGGCTTGCGGTATGGAGGGCATCGAGGCGATCCGGCTCACCTGCCGCGGCAGCACGGGCGTCGACCGGTTCTATGCCTCGTGCGGTTACAAGGAGGTGGGCCGTGTGCCGGACGCGATCCGCGTCGGCCCAGGTGACGACCGCGATGACATCTTCATGCTGCTCCCTCTGAATCAGTACTGAACGGGACGTGCTTGACTGTTCGGGCGGATACGGAGTCCGCCCGGCAGGAACCAGGACCCAGGGAAGAGAGAAGGCCCGCTGTGACCGCTGTGAAGACAAGCGCCACGATCCGGTACACCGCGATGCGCCTCGGCATCTTCGCCGGCTGTTTCGTCGTGGTCGCCGGCCTGGTCCAGGTCGGTGCGCTGCCCAAGGGACTCGGTGACTCCAATTTCATCTGGGTGCTGCTGCTCGCCCTGGTGATCTCGGCGCCGCTCAGCCTGGTCCTGCTCCGCAAGCAGCGCGACGAGATGTCGGCGCAGCTCGTCAACAAGGTCGACGGAGCCAAGGCGAAGCTGGAGGCCAACCGGTCCCAGGAGGACGGCGCGACACAGTGAGCGCGGCTCAGCCCTCCTCGCATCGCGTATAGCCGCCTAGCTCTCCAGTCCTCTCATCTCGCGACACCTCGGCCCGGAGCCGTCCCTCCGGCGCCGGGGTGTTGTGCGTTCGGCGGCCGTTTCCGGGGTATCCGGCTCGTGGCGCGCCCGCACGCGCCGCTCTTTCGTATACGGGCGTGCCAGACCTCTGTTCCGTATTCTCCCGATACGTCACGTCTGGAGTGTGCTTGTGTCCGGATCGCCTTTGTCTCGGTCGTCGGCTCGGCGGCCACCGCCGGGCTCACCGGTGCGACGGTCATGCTGACACTGACTCTCTCCACGCTCGGGCTTCCGCTGGAGGGCGTGGGCCTGCTGATGGCGATCGACCCGATCCTGGACATGATGCGTACGGCCACGAATGTGGCGGGACAGGCGCTGGTGCCGGTCGTCGTCGCGGCGCAGGAGAAGATCCTCGACCACGAGGCGTACAACTCGGCCTCGGCCTCGCCGGTGGACGACTACGACAGCGACGTGGCCGGGCGCGATGTGCATGTCCCGGTGGCCGTCTGACCTCGGCTTTACGCCGGTCGTAGGGCCCCGGGCAGGGACACCCGGAGGGCATCGGCCACCATCACCATCACCCTCATCCTCAGACAAGGAGCCGGCTGTGTCCGATGCCGCCGTGTCCGCCGGTGCCCTCTCTTCGCCGTCGCCGTCACCGTCCCTGTCGCTGGTCGAACCGGAGAAGGTACGGGAGGACGGAACCGTCAGGGAAGTGTCCGTACCTCCGCTGGTTCCGCCCGTACGGAGCGGCTCACTCGCCGACATCCCCTTCGACAACGCCCGCGAGGCGCCGGACGAGGTCGTCCTCAGCCGTAAGGCGAATGAAGGCAACCGGAAGGGCAGGACGAGCAGGGCGGGCGGCGCGGGCCGGGCGGGCCGGGCGAGCGGAAAGACCGGCTGGCAGGACGTCACCGCCGCCGCCTTCGCCGATGAGGTCCGCGCCGTCGCCAAAGGGCTGATCGCCGAGGGACTGCGGCCCGGCGACCGGCTCGCGATCATGGCCCGTACGACTTACGAGTGGACGCTGCTCGACTTCGCCGCCTGGGCCGCGGGTCTGATCACCGTCCCGATCTATCCGACCTCCTCCGCCTTCCAGGCCCGCTGGATCCTCCAGGACTCGGGCGCGGTCGCCTGTGTCGTGGAGGATCCCCAGCAGGCCGGACTGATCGGCCAGGAGCGCCGGCAGCTGCCCGGCCTCACCCGTCTCTGGGCGTTCGACACCGGCGCCGTCGCCACCCTGCGCGCCGCGGGCGAGCACCTCCCGGACGAGGCCGTCACCGAGCGCCGCGCCGCCCTCGCGCCCGGCTCCGTCGCCACGCTCATCTACACCTCGGGCACGACAGGACGCCCCAAGGGCTGTGTCCTCACCCACGCCAACTTCTTCGCGGAGGTGGACAACGCCATCGAGCTCCTCCATCCCGTCTTCAAGACGGTGAGCAAGGAGCCCGCCTCCACTCTGCTCTTTCTGCCGCTCTCGCATGTCCTCGGGCGTATGGCCGCGATCGGCTGTCTGCGCGCGCGGGTACGGCTCGGGCACGCGCCCTCGATCAAGACGCCGGACCTGCTCGCGGATCTTGCGGGATTCCGGCCGACGTTCCTGCTGGCCATCCCGTATGTGCTGGAGAAGGTCTTCAACACCAGCCGCGCCACCGCCGAGAAGATGGGCCGTGTCTCGTCCTTCGACCGTGCGGCGAAGATCGCCCGGCGGTACGGGCAGGCCGTGGAGGCGCTGGAGCACGGCACCGGCCCCGGGCCCTCGTTCGCGCTGCGTACGGCCCGCGCGCTCTACGACCCCCTGGTCTACCGGCGGATCCGCGCCGCCCTCGGCGGCAAGGTGACGTACGCGATCTGCGGCGGCTCACCGCTCGGGCGCCGGCTCGCCGCGTTCTACGCGGGCGCGGGCATCGAGATCTTCGAGGGATACGGCCTGACGGAGACGACGGCGGCCTCGACCGTCACACCGCCGCTCAAGCCCCGGCTGGGCACGGTCGGCTGGCCGCTGCCCGGCGCGGCGGTACGGATCGCCGACGACGGCGAGGTGCTGCTGCGCGGAGGCCAGGTGTTCGCGGGGTACTGGGACGCGGAGCGCGCCGAGGCGGTGCCGGAGCGCGGCTGGTTCGCCACGGGTGATCTGGGCGCGCTGGACGACGACGGCTATCTCACGATCACCGGCCGCAAGAAGGACGTCATCATCACCTCGGCCGGCAAGAACGTCATGCCCGCGCCTCTGGAGGACTGGCTACGGGCCCATCCGCTGGTCAGCCAGTGCATGGTGCTCGGCGACAACCGTCCGTACATCACCGCCCTGATCACTCTTGAACCGGACGGTCTCGCCCACTGGCGGCAGATGAAGAAGAAGCAGGACGTTCCGCTCTCCGCGCTGGTCGAGGACGGGGAGCTGCGCGGAGCGCTCCAGCGCGCGATCGACGAGGCCAATCGGCTGGTCTCCCGCGCCGAGTCCATCCGGCGGTTCCGTGTCCTGCCGGTCGACTTCACGGAGGAGAACGGCCATCTGACGCCGTCGCTCAAACTGAGGCGAGAGGAGATCATGGCGGACTTCGCCACGGAGATCGAGGCCCTGTACCCCTGAGGCGCGGGCTCTGCGGGGCCGTGGGGGCTGCTCACGACAAGCCCGACACGTCCGGCGCGCGACACGCCCGGCGCGGTGAAGCAGGAAAACCAGGCCGGAAAAAGGCAGGAGTTCTGCTTGCCCCACCCGAGTGGGGCAAGCAGAACTCCTTGGTACTGCGGTAAGTCGTGCGCGATCGCCGACCCGGGCAACTAGGCCGGGGTGACGTTCTCCGCCTGCGGGCCCTTCGGACCCTGAGTGACGTCGAAGTTCACGACCTGGTTCTCCTCAAGGGAGCGGAAGCCGGTCGCGTTGATCGCGGAGTAGTGGACGAAGACATCCGGGCCGCCGCCGTCCTGGGCGATGAAGCCGAAGCCCTTTTCAGCGTTGAACCACTTGACGGTTCCGGTAGCCATAAGCCCTCCTTGGGCCAAAGGGTTGCCCTGCTCCAGAACCTGCAAAGAAGTCTGAAAACTACAAAAGCCTGCGGGTCACATGCTCCGCAGGCTCTGTACTGCAAGGGAAACCAAACTGCAACTTGCGGCGAGCCTAGCACGCACTCAGCGCTCGGCGGTAGAGGGAAAGATCACTTCACCCGGACGTTTGTATAGGCGTCTGACGTGCTGACGAACGCCGGCGAACCGTGCCCCGGGGCGCTCGTCCGCGCGCCGCGGGTCTAGCCTCGCGCTGTGGACAGTCCCGCGGAAAACACAGAGGCAGAGACCGCGCCAGAGGCGGCGGAGCCGACGGCATCGCGCCAGACGGCTCCCGCGACAGGGCCCGCCGGAAGCGACCACCCTCGCAGCCGGCCGCGTGTCGGCCATATCCAGTTCCTGAACTGCCTGCCTCTCTATTGGGGCCTCGCCAGGACCGGAACCCTTCTTGATCTGGAGCTGACGAAGGACACGCCGGAGAAGCTCAGCGAACAGCTCGTACGGGGCGAGCTGGATATCGCGCCGATCACTCTTGTCGAATTCCTCCGCAACGCCGACGATCTTGTCGCATTCCCCGATCTCGCGGTCGGCTGCGATGGCCCTGTGATGTCCTGCGTGATCGTTTCGCAGGTACCGCTGGAGCAGCTCGACGGTGCCCGGGTGGCCCTCGGCTCGACTTCTCGTACATCTGTACGACTCGCTCAGCTTCTGCTCACCGAGCAGTACCGGGTCCGGCCCGAGTACTACACCTGTCCGCCCGATCTCGGACTGATGATGCAGGAGGCGGAGGCGGCCGTACTGATCGGTGACGCCGCACTGCGCGCCTCGCTGCACGACGCGCCACGGCTCGGTCTTCAGGTCCACGATCTGGGACTGATGTGGAAGGACTGGACCGGGCTGCCGTTCGTCTTCGCGGTATGGGCGGCGCGCAAGGAGTATCTGGCGCGCGAACCGATGGTCGTACGGAAGGTCCACGAGGCGTTTCTCGCGTCCCGGGATCTCTCCCTGGAAGAGGTCGCGAAGGTGGCCAAGCAGGCGGCGCGCTGGGAGACCTTCGACGCGGAGCTGCTGGAGCGCTACTTCACCACGCTGGACTTCCGCTTCGGCCCGGAGCAGCTCGCCGGCGTACGGGAGTTCGCGCGCAGGACCGGGCCGACGACGGGTTTCCCGGCCACGGTGAACGTAGAACTGCTCACGGTCTGAGCGGAGCCACTCTTCCTCAACCCTCTCGCCATCCTCAGCGCCTAGTCTGCTTCGTATGCGTACAAGCGCATGACATGACGGCACAAAGCGCATGACATGACGAGGGGGACGGGCATGCAGCCGCTGGAGGCAGGTGAACCGCCGACCATCGGCCCGTACCGGCTGCTCGGGCGGCTCGGATCGGGCGGAATGGGCCGTGTCTATCTGGCGCGCTCGGCGGGCGGCCGTACGGTCGCGGTCAAGGTCGTCCATCCGCACTTCGCGACGGACGAGGAGTTCCGCGCCCGCTTCCGGCGCGAGGTCGAGGCGGCGCGGCGCGTCGGTACGGGACCTGACGGCCCTCGCTGGTCGGCGCCGGTGCTGGACGCGGATCCGGAAGCGGCTGTTCCGTGGGTGGCCACGGCCTATGTGGCGGGCCCTTCGCTGACCCAGGCGGTCGCGGGACACGGCAGGCTGCCCGAAGACTCGGTACGGGCGCTGGGCGCGGGACTCGCGGAAGCGCTGACGGCCGTGCACGCCTTGGGACTGGTCCACCGGGACGTCAAGCCCTCCAATGTCCTGCTCTCCCTCGACGGGCCACGGCTGATCGACTTCGGCATCGCCCGTGCCACGGACGGCACCGCCTCGCTCACCTCCACCGGAGTCTCGGTCGGCTCGCCGGGCTATATGTCGCCGGAGCAGATCCTCGGCAAGGGCATCACCGGCGCGGCCGATGTCTTCTCGCTGGGCGCGGTCCTCGTGTACGCGTCGACGGGCGAGAGTCCCTTTCCCGGTGACTCCTCGGCCGCCCTGCTCTACAAGGTGGTGCACGAGGAGCCCGAGCTGGGCGCTCTGGGCGGCGGTCTGCGGGACCTGGCCGCGCGCTGTCTCGCCAAGGAGCCGTCCGCACGGCCGACGCCGGACGAGGTCGCGCGCGTACTGGCGCCCGGCGGCGCCGCCGGGCTGGTGGCGGCGGGCTGG
>NZ_FMDK01000467.1 GCF_900091995.1 Streptomyces sp. MnatMP-M17 | reverse complement strand
CTCGAACCCGAACTGGCGCCCGACGTCGACATCACCAAAACCACCACCGAAGCATCCGGCGGAGTGAGCTTCGGCAAAACCTTCAAGGGCAACGGCAAGAGCGGCAAGGACACCAAGGGCGGTAAGGACGGCAACGGCGCCGACGGTCCCAAGGACCTCGGCAGCATCTCCTTCGAAGGGCTCTCGGGCGCGATGACCGAGGACGTGGTGGTCCTGCGCGCCAAGACCGGCCCGGACGCGGGCAAGATCACGTTCGTCTACACCTTCACCGTCAGCGGCACGGCCGGCGGCGTGGCACAGGCCAAGGGCAGCAGGATGCAGCAGGTGGCGGTCACCTACGACGCGGCGGCCTACGACGCGGAGGAGGAGAACGGCGACCCGCACCACCCGCAGAAGCTGACGATCACCACCAGCCAGGAAGCCGGCGACGGACCCGGCATCCAGACCGGCGCGGGCGCCAACGCAGGTCCCGTGACGATCGATGTCGGTGGCGGCGGCGGCACCATCGAGTCGCAGATCCACACCGAGTCGGCCGAGGTCACCCTCGACAACGACACGGACAGCACCGCCGTCGAGGACTGGCTGCGCGGACGCGGCGACGCCCCGGCCAGCAACCCACTGCCCACGCCGTCGGACGCCGCCGAGGCGCTGGGCGACGACGCGGGGCCGATCGAGCGACTGCTGCACGACAAGGGCAAGCTCTCACGCCTGGACTACAAGGCCAACACGGACTGGTGGAACGCCTCGCTCGGCATCGGCTTCGGGATCTCCGCCGGACAGGTCAGCATGGGCTTCAAGCTCTTCGGCATCGACATCACCCACGAGAGCAAAACCCAGACCATCACCGGCGATCCCACCTACGCCACCGGCCCCAAGAGCGGCGGCGCACGCCCGTGGGTGGAGTGGAAGAACTGCACCCGGACCACACCCATCCCCACCTGACCGGCAGGGAGCACATCCGTGAGCCGGGCCATCAGGCCCACGCCTGCCCGTGCCCGGCCACGCCTGCCCACGCCTGCCCACCATCTGCCCGTACCGTCCCATCTGCCCGTACCGTCGCTCACTCCCGGCTGTCGGCGTACCGCCGTACGGCGAGCGGTGCGAAAAGTACGAGCAGCGCCAGCGACCAGAGCACCGATCCGGCCACCGGATGCGCCACCGGCCAGGCGGCGCCCGCCGTCGGCACCGTATCGCCGCAGAGAACGCGGACGGCCGTGGCGAGCGCGCTGATCGGGTTCCACTCGGCGACCGTGCGCAACCAGTCCGGCAACCCGGCCGTGGGGATGTACGCGTTGGAGAGCAGCGGCAGGACGAAGGTCGCGGCGCCCAGTTGACCGGCCACCTCCTCATTCCGGATGAGCAGCCCGAGACAGGTGCCGAGCCAGTTGGCCGCGAAGCGGAAGAGCAGCAGCAGCCCGAAGGCACCGCACGCGCCGGGCACCGAGCCGTCGATCCGCCAGCCCACCGCGAGCCCCACCAGAATCAGGGGCACCATCCCGACGGCCGTGGTGAGCAGATCCGCGGCGGTCTGTCCGAGCGGTACGGCGACCCTGCTCATCGGCATCGTCCTGAACCGGTCCATGACTCCGCGTTGTACGTCCTGCGCGGCCTGGAACATCCCGGTCATGATGCCGCCCGCGGCCGTCGAGGCGAGCAGTCCCGGCACCAGAAAGGCGCGGTACTGCTCGCCAGGCGTCGCCAGCGCGCTGCCGAAGACATAGCCGAAGAAGAGCAGCATGTTGATCGGCATGGTCTGGGTGAGGATCACCACGCCCGGCGCGTGCCTGATCCGCTGGAGATGACGTCCGAGGACGGTCCCGGTCTCGTACACGACGGCGCTCATGCCACGTGCTCCTTTCCGTGGTGGCCGTGGTGGCGTCCGTGGTGGCGGCGGGTGTCCGCACTGCGGTCCGCGTCGCGGCCGGTCAGTCGCAGGAAGACCTCGTCGAGCGTCGGCGGGCGCAGACTCGCGTCGGCCACCGGCACACCCGCCGCGTCCAGTTCCCTGACGAGCCGGGGCAGGGTCAGCGCGGGGTCCGTCGCCACGGCTCCCGCCGTACGGCGCTCCCGGTCGAGTACGGGCTCCGCACCGGTCAGCCGGTCGAGTACGCCCGCGGCCGTGATGAGCACCTCCTCGACGGTCCGCCCCGCCGTCTCCCCGGTGAGCACCACCTCCGCGTACGAGCCGATCAGCGACTTCAGCCCGGCCGGACTGCCCTGATGGGCGGCACGGCCCCGGTCGATCAGCACGATGTCGTCGGCCAGCCGGTCGGCCTCCTCCAGATACTGCGTGGTCAGCAGAACGGTGGTGCCCCGGTCGGCGAGTTCGCGTACGGCGTCCCAGATCTGGTTCCTGCTGTGCGGATCGAGTCCGGTGGTCGGCTCGTCGAGGAAGAGCACCCGGGGCCGGGTCAGCAGACCGGCGGCCAGATCCAACCGTCGCCGCATCCCGCCCGAGTAGGTCCGTACCGCCCGGTCGGCGGCGTCCGTCAGCTCGAAGCGCTCCAGCAGCTCATCGGCGCGTGCCCGGCCCGCGGCGCCTCGTATCCGGAGCAGCCGGGCGAAGAGCCGGAGATTCTCACGGCCGGTCAACTCGCCGTCCACGGAGGCGTCCTGACCGGTGACGCCGATCGACCGGCGCACCGCGCCCGGATCGCGGATCACATCATGTCCGGCGACCAGCGCGGTGCCGGCGTCGGGCGTGGTGAGGGTGGTCAGGATCCGTACGGCGGTGGTCTTGCCCGCGCCGTTCGGTCCGAGCACCCCGCAGACGGTGCCCTCGGCGACGGCGAGATCCAGCCCGCGCAGGGCATGCACACGGCCGGCGCGGAACCGCTTCTCCAGACCTTCACTAAGTACGTCGTACGCAGTTGTCATGCGGCCCACCGTATCTCACTACGTACGTTGTACGTAACTAAGATGGTGGGTGAGGTGATGATCAATGGCGGGGCGACCTGCTGAACCCCAAGTGATCTGGGCACGTCCGGAGCGGTCCGGCCGCGGTCCCAAGCCGGCGTTCAGCCGCGCCGATATCGCGGCGGCGGCCGTCCGTGTCGCTGACGCGGGCGGCATCGACGCCGTGACCATGCGTCATGTCGCCGCCGAACTGGGATGCGGCACGATGTCGCTGTACAACTACGTGCCGCGCAAGGAGGATCTGTACGAGCTGATGGCCGACCGGGTCGCCGGTGAGTACGACCTGCCCGAGAAGCCGTCCGGGGACTGGCGGGCCGACCTGACCGCCCTCGCGCACCGGGCCCGCGCGATGATGCGGGCGCACCCCTGGATGGCACGGCTGATGTCGGCGGTCTACGGATTCAGCCCGAACGCGATGCGGTACCTCGAATACAGCCTGACCTGTCTGGACGCTCTCGACGCGCCCTACGGCGAGAAGATGGAGCTGGTGGCGATGGTCAACGGCGTCGTGACCACCTATGTCGCCAATGAGCTGCAGACCGCCGAGCGCGCCAAGTCCCTGCCCTGGTCCGCGGAGCAGGAGCATGCCGTACGCATCGCCTATATGGGGCGCGAGATCGCCTCCGGCCGCTATCCCCGACTGGCGGCGGCGTTCGCGGAGGACTCGGGGCCTATCGATCTGGACGCCGTCTTCGACCGGGCGCTCGCACGCGTCCTGGACAGTTTCACCACTCGGCGCCCGGAGAACCCCGAGAGGCCCTAGGGCCTGTTGCGGGTCCGGTGCCGGGTCCGGATGTCTGCGGGCGAGCCTCGCTCACCGCACGGGGAAGCCGAAGGAGTATCCCTGCTGCTTCAGCCAGGGCAGCACCTCGCGCAGAGCGGCCACGGTCTGGGAGCGATCGCCTCCCGCGTCGTGGAAGAGGACGGTCGGCCCGTCGGAGATCTCCCTCTTGACGGTGGCGACCATGGTGTCCACGCCGGGACGCTCGAAGTCCTTGGAGTCGACGTTCCAGCCCAGCGGGCGCATCCCCCGGGACGCGGCGAGCTGCCGGCTGTACGGGGTGAAAGCACCGCCCGGGGCCCGGTAATACTGCGGCCGGATGCCTCCGGACGCCCTGGTGATCATGCGCTCGGCATCCAGGATCTGCTGGGACTGGTAGGCCTCGGACCGGGTGTCCATGGCGGTGTCGTGCGAGACCGTGTGGTTGCACAGCCGGTGCCCGGCCGCCACGACCGCCTTGACCAGGTCCGGGTACGCCTGGGCCTGTGTGCCCACCATGCAGAACGTGGCCTTCACACCGCTGTCCTTCAGCAGTTGCAGCACCTGCGGCGTCCAGACCGGGTCCGGTCCGTCGTCGATGGTGATGTTGAGGCCACGGGCGCCGCGGTCCGAGGCATGCGCGATGTCCGCCGCCACCTTGTCCACTGTCCGGTCCTGGGGCCGGCCGTCCGGCGCTGAGACACGCGCTTGCGGCTGCCGCCCTCCGGCGGGGTCGGCCTGCGCGGTCCACACCAAGGTGGCGGCGGCCATCACTGTCACCCCGAGCGCCGCCGCGAGAAGCCGGCCGTGCCATCCCTTTCCTTTGTGCCTCGCCACGTCCGCCCGCCCCTTCGCTGTCTCCGCCGATGCCGTGCGCCCAGGAGGACATACGAACGCCCGTACAAGATCCCTCTGTTACCGATCACAGACGAATCCGCAGGGGGCCAACGACAAACGCGGGAATTCCGCGACAGAGTAGGGGGCACCTGGTGCTACAGAGTGCGACCCTGGGAGCATGTCAGCGCAGCCCGAGATCACCGAGCGCGACCTGCGCAGCCGTTCCAAAGAGATCATGGACGCCGTCCAGGGCGGGCAGTCCTTCACCGTCACTCGCGACGGGCACCAGATCGGCGAGCTGATCCCCTTGCGCAGGCGCCGACGGTTCGTCCCGCGTTCGGAGTTCGCCGCCATGTCCCGCACCGCGTCGGACGTCTCCCTGGAGGCGTTCCGGTCCGATCAGGACGCCACGGCCGAGCAGGAGACGGACGACCCCTATGGCCGCTGAATACGCGCAGGGCCTGCTCGACACCAACATCGTGATCCTGCGCAAGTGGCTCGATCCCGAGGAACTCCCCGCCGAGGTCGCGATCAGCGCCATCACCCTGGCCGAGCTCTCCGCGGGCCCGCACGAGGTGCGCAGGAACGAGGACCAGGGCGACTACGACGAGCACGCCGAACGCGCCCGCCGCCTCGACATCCTGCAACGCGCCGAGAACGAGTTCGACCCCCTCCCCTTCGACGCCGAAGCAGCCCGCCTCTACGGCAGAGTCCGCGCAGCCGTGATCAGCACCGGCCGCAAGCCGCGGCGCAGGGTCGCCGGCCTCATGATCGCCGCCATCGCCATCGCCGAAGAACTGCCCCTCTTCACCACCAGCCCCGACGACTACAAGGGCCTGGACGGTCTCCTCACCGTCGTGCCCGTCACCCGACCCACCGTCACCGTCCTGCACGACCGGTAGTACTTGCCACCGAGTCCCACCGAACCGTATCGAGACGCTGACGGACGTCAGGTGATGGTGACGACACTCGCCCAGGGCGGCGGCGTGTCCGGGGCGTAGTCGGGGTTTTCCTCGTCCTCGGCGCTCGCTGGACGGGGAAAGAGGCCGACAACGGTGCGGCAGGGCGGCTGTGCGGCGGGCCAGGGGGTCTGGCCGTCCGTCAGGGCGACGATCATGTCCGGGCGGGGCCGGGAGCGGAGAGCTCGGGCGAAGCCGGAGCGCAGATCCGTTCCTCCGCCGCCGACCAGTTCGATGTTCTCGGCGCGGCAGAGCGGGACGGCGACCCCGGCCGCCGCGTCGCAGGAGATCACCGAGACCAGATCGCGCCGCCCGCCCACCGCCCGCGAGATCGCCGCCACCTCCAGCAGCGCGCTGCCCAGCTCGGCGTCGCTCACCGACCCGGAGGTGTCGATCACGACGCAGACCCGGGGCGGCGTACGGCGCAGGCTCGGCAGCAGCACGCCGGGGACACCGGCCGAGCGCCGGGAGGGACGCCGGTAGCTGTGGTCCTCGCCCGTCCCCGGCGCACTTGCCGCGGAGCGGATCGCCGCCCCCAGCAACCGCTGCCACGGCTGCGGTGGATGGAACGCCTCGTCCGCCCACCGGCGCCATCCCTCCGGAGCGTCGCCCGGCCGGCCCCTGATCCCCTCGGCGACCCGAAAGCGGACCGCGTCCCGCTGCTGCCTGCTCAGCCCGTGTGCCCCGTCGGGCCCCAGCTCCCACGGCCGGCCGTGCCCGTCGGCGCCACTGCCGCAGTCCAGCCAGGCCAGGTCGCCGGTGAGCCCGGACATCGACGCCCTCCGCAGGTACTCCTCCATCAGCAGCCCGTCGGGCAGCCGCAGCAGCGACGGCAGCACCGCCCCGGCGGGCAGAGGCAGACCGTCGCCGTAGATGTCGTCGTTGATCTCGAAGTCGGCGGCGATGTTACGGCGCAGTCGCTGGCCCGGCCCGTACTCCTCGTGCTCCCGCGCGTACCGCTCGCCCCGCCCGTGGTGGTCCCGGAGCAGATGGGAGACCTCGTGCACCCAGACGCCCGCCAGTTCCTCCACCGGGATGCGCGCCACGAAGCCGGGGGAGACGTAGCAGCGCCAGTGTGCGTCCACCGCCATCGTCGGCACCGACCGGTCCTCCACCACGTGCAGCGCGAAGAGCGCGCTCGCCAAGTAGGGACGGACCTTCACCGCGTGCAGCCGGGCGGCCAGCAGTTTCTCCATGTCCAGCGGTAGTCCGGACGGGCCGTACGGCGGATCGTACGGAGGGCCGTACGGAGTGCCGGAGCCGGCCGGTGGCGTCGGTACGGTGGCCCGCACCGGGCGCGGCGGCGCGGGCCGGGCCATCGGGCGCGGCAGAGGGCGCTGCGGAGGGCGCGGCCCCGG
>NZ_FMDK01000990.1 GCF_900091995.1 Streptomyces sp. MnatMP-M17 | reverse complement strand
CTGGCCGTCCAGGAGTCCAGTACCGGCTGGACGGCGGCGGCAAGGCCACCGCTGCCGCCGTCCTCCTCCGCCGAGAGCGCGGGATCGTGATAGCCGGCCAGCCGCATCGCGTGCCGCTGCCCGGCCGCGTCGAGCCGCAGCGCCCGGGTGACCGCGCCGAGCACCTGCCGGGAAGCGGTCACCCGGCCCTGCTCCAGCCAGGTGTACCAGGCCAGTCCCACGCCCGAGAGCGAGGCCACCTCCTCCCGGCGCAGCCCTGGCGTGCGCCGGCGGGCGGTGGCCACCAGCCCGACATCGGCGGGCTTGAGCAGCTCTCGGTGGGCTCGGAGGAACGCGCCGAGTTTCGCGCTGGGGAGGGGAGTTGACATCGTGGCTCCTCGGCCGGACGGGACTGCGTATCGGCGGGACCGCTGAAGTGCCCGCCCGCTCAGCGTAGTCGGACGCTCACCGGTGCGGAGTGAGCCGCCAGAGCCGTACGGGCATCTCGCTGACCCGGCCCCGCTCGCGCTGGCGCCGCCAGGCGCTCTCGCCGACCGCGGTGAAGAAGGCGGCGCGCCGGTCCGGTTCGAGGAGCCGGGCGTAGTAGTCGCCGAAGGTCGCCGCGTGGAAGTGCTCGTACTGGCTCTCGCTCTCGACGGTGACCACCGCGTCGCGCTCCAGATAGGAGTCGACATGGAAGAACCGCTCCAGCAGCGCGCCCAGTTCCTCGCCCGTACGCGTCCTGGTCGCGATGGGCAGGACGCCGCCGTCGGAGAAGAGCGCAGGCACCGCGCTCCGTTCGGCGCCGAGGGCGACGAGCGCGTCCCGGACGAGATCGTCCTCGCCGCCCAGGCCGTGCGCGTCCCGCTCCGGATGGTAGGTCGTCAGCAGGAAGACGCCGTCCGGCGCGAGTCGACGGCTGATCCAGTCGAGCGTCCGCTCCTCATCCGGATAGAGCCAGTGCAGCACCGACGTCATGGTCACCACGTCCGCGCGGTCCGGCAGTTCGGGCGGCGCCGTCAGATCGGCCTGGTGCAGCCGGACGCGGTCGCCATGGGCGCTCAGCCGCTCCGTGGCCTCCGCGATACGGTGCTCGGAGCGCTCCAGACCGACGGCCAGCCGCAGGGACGGATACCGATCGAGTGCCTCGTGCAGCAACTGGCCGATGCCGCTGCCGAGATCGAGCAGCACCTCGGGCTCGCCGGTCACCCGGTCGAGCACCCAGTCGCGGTCATGGATCTGCCGCAGCGCGCTGGCGTGCGCGTAACCGGCGAGTGTACGGGCCTGGATCTCGGTGGCGGACGCGGTCACGGACTGACCTCCTGAGGTGCGGCGGGCTGGGCCGGTACGTCGATGAGCCGTTCGAGCCGTTCCCGGACGGCGCTCTGGTCGTACCGCTTGTAGAGATTGATGCGGTTGCGCGCCAGATCGCCGCGGTGGACGTATTCGTACAGATGCTGGCGCTGTCCGAAGGCGTCGCCGGTGAGCTCCCAGGCGAGCCGGAACAGCCGGGACTTGCGCTCCGCGTCGATGCCGCGTCCGCGCATGTACCGGTCGAGAAGCGGGCGCAGCCGGGGATGCGCGAGATCGTTCTCGGTGGGCTGCATCAGCAGTCCCGAGGCGCCGATCCCGCGCACGATGGCGACTGCGCTCTCGGCGACCTCCGCGGACCAGACACGGCTGGCGGCGGTGTCGCCCGGAGCCAGCAGACCGCTGTCGGTGACGGTGGCCCTGGCCTCGGCGGCGTCCAGGAAGAGCTCGGTCAGTTCGGCGTAGCCGGCCAGCCGCCCGAGGTCCTCCTGGATATTGCGGAAGCCGTCCACACCGATGCTCTCGGCGACGAGAGTGGCTGTGGCCAGCAGCGTACGCAGCCGCTCCCGGTAGCGGACATGGCCGATATAGGCGCTCCAGGCGTTGATCCGGCCCAGTCCGCGCCGGGCCAGCTCACCGTCGCGCAGCAGGAACACCCGGTCCCAGGGCACGGTTACGTCGTCGAAGAACAGCATGGCGTCCTGCTCGTCGAAGCGCGCGCCCAGCGGATGGGCATGGCCCCAAGGGCTGCTGCCGAGCGGCTCGCGGCACAGCGTCACCAGACCGGGAGTGTTGAGCGGCAGCGCGAACCAGACCACGAACTGCTCACCGCGGCGCTGGGTGAAGGACGCCGAGAGATAGACGAGCACCTCATGGGCGAGCGGCGCGAGCGTGGTGAGCTGCTTGGCGCCGCGCACGACGATGCCCTGGTCGTTCTCCTCCAGCACCCGCAGGGCGAGATCGGGATCGTCCACCGGATCGGTGGAGCGGTCGATCTGCGGATCGCCGAGTGCATGCGAGAGCACCAGGTCATTGGCCGCGCAATGGCGGTACCACGCCTCGGCGTTGGCGCCGAAGCCCGGACGCGCGTTCTCCAGCTCATGGCGGAAGTCGTGCACACCGACCGCGATGGATGCCATGAAGGCGGGCGAACGGCCGTGCTGGCCGAGGGACTCGGCGTGCCAGAACTCGGCGCTGCGCCGCTGTACGCGCAACTCCTCCAGTGTGCGCGGCGGCTGGTAGCCACGGGCGAGCCGCGCTCCGGTGTCCGGGTCCTTCCAGGTGAGCAGTTCGTGATGGGCGGGATCGTGCTGGAGGTCGAGCAGCCGGGCCAGTTCGTCAACGGCGGGCTTGAAGGCGGGATGCGCGGCGGTGTCGGTGACGCGCGCGCCGTCCAGATACAGTTCGCGGCCGTCGTTCAGCTCGGCCCGGTAGCGGTCGCCGGTGAGCAGGCCTTTCCCCGGCCCTTTTGCCGGCCCTTTCGCCGGCGCCGAGGTGTCCAGTCGGGTCATGCGCGCGCTCCTGTCGACGTCATCGGTTGGTGGTGGAGAGTGCGGTACCGGCCGTCGTGGTAGAGCAGCGGCTCGCCCTGACCGATGTCCGCGGCGATCACCCGGCCGACGAGAACGGCGTGGTCACCGCCCGGCAGGACGCTGTGCAGCCGACAGTCGAACCAGGCGAGGCTGTCCTCCAGGACGGGCGCTCCGGTGTCCTCGCGCATCGGTGCATGGGTGAAGAAGCCGAGGGCGTGACCGGCTCCGGGAGAGGCGAACCGCCGGGCCAGCGGCTCCTGGGCCGTGCCCAGCACGGACACGGCGTACCGGGCGCTGGCGCGTACCGCCGCGGCCAGCGGACTGCGGGCGTCGACCGCCACACTGATCAGCAGCGGCTCCAGGGAGAGCGTGCACAGCGACGAGACCGTCTTGGCGAAGACGTCCTCGCCCGAGCGCGCGGTGAGCACGGCGACACCGGTGGTCCAGCGCCGCGCGGCGCCTCGGTACGCCTCCGCCTCGGCGCTGCGGACGGGCCGGCGGTCGGGGCTCACCGCAGCCTCACCCGGTACGCGCGCAGCCACTCGTCGACCTGGACGAGATGGTCGAGTCCGCCGACCGGATTGGGCGCGGTGCGCGGGCTGGGCAGCGCGCGGCCCTCGGCGAGCGCGCGGCGTACGGTCTCCCGGTCGACCAGGTCGAAGACCGGCGCCTGGCTGTCGGCGAGCAGCTCGTGCGCGCGGGCGGTGAGCACCTCCGTGTAGCGCACCGCGGGCGTGGAGGGATAGCCGCTCTTGGGCCGGTCGGCGACCTGCGGCGGCAGTAGATCGCGTACGGCGTCGCGCAGCAGGCCCTTGGACCGGCCGCCGGGCGTCTTCACCGCCCAGGGCACGTTCGCCACGTACTCCACCAGCCGGTGGTCGCAGAACGGCACCCGGACCTCCAGACCGACGGACATGCTGACCCGGTCCACCCGCTCCAGGAGCGGTGGCAGCCAGCGGGTGAGCGCGAGATGGAAGATCTCGCGGATACGGCGG
>NZ_FMDK01001138.1 GCF_900091995.1 Streptomyces sp. MnatMP-M17 | reverse complement strand
CAGCCAGGACGCGATCCAGGAGCGGCTGGTGCTGCCGGACAGCCGCGAAATCATCCGCGATGTCTTCGCCAAGCACAAGAGCGAGGAGGGCTATGCCTCGGGCCGGCAGGCCATCGCCTCGGAGATCGAGACATCGATCAAGGAGCGGCTGAAGCCGCGCGGTATCGACGTCACCAACGTCAATCTGCGCAATGTGCGGCCGTCCGAGCAGCTCCAGACGCAGATAGACAAGAAGCTCCAGCAGGAGCAGGCCACCGAGCGCGCGGTCGAGGCGTCGCGCACGGCGAAGGCCGAGGCGGAGCGCAGGCGTATCGAGGCGGAGGGCGTGGCCAAGGCCAACGCGATCCTGGAGCGGTCGCTCACCGACCGCGTCCTGCGGAACCAGTGCATCGAGGCCTTCAAGGAGGCCGCGAAGGCGAACCCGGTGTACGCCGTGCCGTGCGGTTCGGGCTCGAACGGTACGCCGGTCATCGTGGACGGCACCGGGAACTGACACGGCCGAGAACGGACGCCGTCGGGAACGGACGTAGTCCGGAACTGACGTAGTCCGGAACTGACGTCGCCATCGGCGCACCGACGGCACACGAAGAGATGTACGGCGAACGCCACCTCGCGGTCCACGAGGTGGCGTTCGCGCGTCCCTCCCGGGTTTGCGGGCCGTTGGGTGTCGGTTGTCAGTGGGCGCTGGCACGATGGTGGACATGAAGATCTACAACTGGCGGCCCTTCCTTGAGCGGTGGAGTGCGGACTGGGAGGACTCGACCGGGACGGGGGAGCCATGGCTGGGTTCCACGGCTGTGGAGGAAGAGCGGATCGAGGAGCTGGAGGAGCGGCTCGGCGTGGCGTTGCCGCTGACCTACCGGTCGTTCCTGGCGGTCACCGACGGCTGGCGGGCGGCCGGTACGGACATCGGGGTGCTGGGGACGGCGGAGGGGCTTCGCTGGTACGGGACGCCGGGCGCGGGGGCACTGCGTGAGCCGGGGGCGCGGCTTGAACTGGCCGTCGCGTCGGACGCCGAGATCCTGCTCGACCCCGGTGAGGTGAATGCCGACGAGGAGTGGGCGGCGTATCTGTACCGTGGCCGGTCGGGCGGGTCGGGCGGGTCGGGCGGGTCGGGCAAGGAGAGTGCGGAACCGGAGCGGTACGAGTCGTTCCTGGAGCTGATGCAGGCGCTGTTCCGGGAGTTCCACCGCAATCACGCGGAGTCTCCCGGCTTCGAGAACGCGACGACGCGCGAGCTCGACGCCGATGTCGAAGAGGCGCGTACGGGCTGCCTGCGCGGCGACGACATCGACGGCCGGCTCGAACGGCTTGCAGAGGCGGACAGATGCGGCCGGAGCCGTGCCCGTGGGCTGCGCGTCCAGGTGGAGGCGATGCTGGGCGGCGGACCGCTGTACGTACGGGAGTTGGCGCCGCTGGCCGGGCTGGAGGAGATGGATCCCGAGGAAGTCGCGGAGCGTACGTTCCTGTACGAGCCCTCCGGGGCCTTCGGCAAGGCGGTCGCCACGGCGCGGGAGCACGCGCGGTGGGGCGACACGGACGCAGCGTGGGAGACGATCGCGGACGCCGTGGCCGAGTGGGAGCCGCGCGGCAGCGAACACATAGCGCCCGTCGGACTGCTCACCGATCCTCTTCTCGGACCGGTGATCACACCTGAGCGCGGCCGGTACATCCTGGAGACGCCCCGAGGCGAAGGACGTGAGGAAGGCGTGATGGAGAGCGAGGAGCCGGGTGGGCCGGGAGAGCCGGCCTTCGACGGGCTCGCCTGGCTCGCCGACGACGGACAGGAGCGTGGCTCCTACCGGTTCCTTCTTGTCGAGGACATCTCACCCGAGGATCTGGCCGTACGCATCGCACGGGAGCCGGGCCGGCCGGTGACATCGTCGGCGCCGGCCGACGAGCGGGAGGCCGGGCAAGCGGCCCGTATCGGATGGTGCGGAGGCGACAGCGGCTGGAGCTTCGCCTTCGTGAGCGACGACATGGGCCAGGTGGGCCCGGAGGGCCAGAGGCGTGCGGAGGGACCGGACCGTTCGGAGGGCCTGGAGCCCTTCCCGGCCGTCGGACCGTCCGACACGGCACGCGAGTTGGGCGAGATCGCCTCCCTGGGCACGGCGTCGGTCATGGTGTGGGTCGAGAGAGGCAGTGAGTCGCAGGAGATACCGGGCACGTTCCACTTCTCCTATGCCGAGGACGGAGAGCGCCGGTACGGATTCACGATGCACGGCGGAGACATCGACGAGTGGGGAACGCTTCCGGAGATCCTCGACCCGGAGGACCTCTTCCCGGGCTCCGAGGATCTCGCACTGGATCCCGACGACGAGTACGAGGCACTGGACGCCATCGCGGAGGAGTACGAGGTGTCCCTGCCGCAGTTCGCACTGACGCAAGGGCGGTTGCACACCGTGGAGACCAGGCCCTGGATCGCCGCTTGACACGCCAGGGCGTACGGACGGATAACCGGCTCTCCGGTCCGTGTCGGACCGGAGAGCCGGTGTGGGCGCCGTGCCTCGGCGGATGCCGTGCCTCGGCGGGGCTGCGCCTCACTCGCGGTTGAGGCTGAAGCGGCTGACGACGTCCGTCAGCGGCCGTAGCGGATCAGGGCTCGCACCATGCGGCAGGTGGTGTCGGACGGCGGGTGGATCCCGATCCGGGCCGCCATGCCGCGGATCCTGCGGTTGGTCGCGTTCGCCGGGTGGTACACGCCCGAGTCGAGCAGGGCGATGGCGAGGCGCATGGCCTTGAGCCGGCGGTTGTGGCTCTCGTACCACTCCCGGGGCTGGCCCGCGGGCAGTGGCTTACGGACGATGGTGGGCGCGGTGGGCTGAGTCTCGAAGAGTTTCGTCGTGATTGTGGCAACGGCCATCGGCGACCTCCCGGCGCGGTGGTTGGACCCTCACGAACTACCTCTATTTTACTGCCCACCACTGACAATCGTCCCTGGCCAGAGGGCATTTGACGAGATCTGGAACAGGTACCGGGCACAGGGCCGCCCGGCACGGAACCGAGCACGGAACCGAGCGTGGTGAACACCGTCCACCGTGACGGAAGTTACCGCTGTGGCGGTTGAGAGGAACGGCCGGACCGTCCGTACCTAACGGCACACGGAACCAGCCGGCCCGCCCCCACGCGGCCGAGGACAGGAGCCCCCACACGTGTCCCGTAAGAAGACCTTCAGCCCCAGGAAGAAGCTCGCCCTGCTCGCCGCCTCGGCCGCGCTGGTGGGCGGTACGGCGCTGGTGATGACCGGTACCAGCCAGGCCTCGGTGGTCTGCGACGGGCTGGCCACGGCCCTCGGCAACAACGAGAACTTCATCGCCGGGCAGCGGGCCGAGCCGGACGCGCAGTCCGAGGCACGGATCGCCAACCGCGTCGCCGTCATCGAGCAGATCAAGCTCCAGCAGGCGGCGTCCGGATGCGAGGTCGGCGAGGGAAGCGGCGGTGAGGACGTCGAGGCGGGAGGCGGCCAGGCAGGAGGTGGCCAGGCAGGAGGTGGTGCGCAGCCGCCGGCCGCGGAACAGCCCCCGGCGGAGGAACCGGCCCCCGGCGCCGAACCGCCCACGGGTGACAGTGTGGGCGAGGGCGACGGCGAAGTCGTCTGCGCGGGCTCCACCGTCACCCTCTCCGGCGAGGCGGGCGCCCCGGCCGCGTCCAGCAATCAGTTCCCGGTCGGCACCACGCTCCGCGTGACCAATCTCGACAACGACAAGTCCACGACCGTACAGGTCACGTCACCTTCCGGAAGCTGCGCCCTGCTGAACGACGCCGCGTTCGAGCAGGTTCGCGAACCGGGCAAGTTCCTGATCCGCAACGCCCGGATCGAGCGCGTCCAGACCAACTAGTCCTTGGCCCGCGTCTCCTGGGCCTGGGCATCCGCCTCCGCCAGGATCTCGGTCAGCCGCAGCCCGAACCGTACGTCGCAGGCGTGCGGCCGACCCGTACGGACCGACTCCAGCAGTGCGTCGGTCGCCGCGCGGAACGAGTCGACCGGATCGCCCCACTCCGTCGGCAGTACCGCCGTACCGTGCTCGCCGCGCACCTCGACGCCCGATCCCGATCCCGCCTCCGGCGCGCTCAGGGTCACCGCCACCGTGCTGGCCACGCCGGACACATGCCGGAGCACCAGATGGGTGAGGTCCCGCTCGCTCCGTACGGCCGTCACGTTCGTGACATCGCCGAGCAGCGGGATCAGGGCCGACAGCGCGTGCGGACCGACGTCCCACAGCCCGCCCTTCTCGCGGCGCCAGGGAGACGCGGCGTACGGGCTGTCGGCGCCGGTCCCGTAAAGGGCGTTGAGCCAGTACGCGTGGGCGGTGAACCAGCCGCCCTTCGCGGCCTGCTCGTCGATCCAGCCCGCGGTCCCGGGCGCGAAGCGCAAGGTGCAGAAGACGACCGACTGGACGCCCGTGGCCGCCGCCGCGTCCGCGACCTCGCGGGCGCCGGCCACGGTCG
>NZ_FMDK01000172.1 GCF_900091995.1 Streptomyces sp. MnatMP-M17 | reverse complement strand
GGCCGCCCGCCGCTGCGGCTGGCCGAGATGACGACACTGGAGGCCGCCGAGGCGGTCACCACGAGCCCTGTGGTGATCATCCCGGCGGGCGCGTTCGAACAGCACGGTCCCGGTATGCCACTGGCCACGGACACCGTCCGGGCCGAGGGAGTGGCCGACCGGGTGGCCGCCGCGCTGGCCGGGCGCGCGGTGATCGGTCCTTCGCTGCCGGTCGGTGTGTCGCCGCACCATCTCGCCTTCGCGGGCACGGTCACTCTCACCACCACGACTCTGGCCGCGGTGGTCCGTGAGTATGTGGAGAGCCTCCACCGGCACGGCTGGCGAAAAATACTCGTGGTGACCGGCCATGGCGGCAACAACGCCACACTGGCCACGGTGGCGCAGGATCTGCTCACCACCCGTCCCGATCTCCAGTTCGCCTGGTCACCCGTCACCGCGCTGGCCGCGGATGTCGTGTCCGGGATGGAGGTCAGCGAGGTGCACGGCCACAGCGGTGAGGCCGAGACCGCGCAGATGCTCCATCTCGCTCCTGAACTGGTGCACACCGACCGGCTCGTGGCCGGTACGACGTCCACCTCCCAGCTCGATCCGCTCCCCCGGCTCTCGCGCCACGGCGGCCATCCCGCGCTCGCCGTCCGCTACGACCGGATCAGTGAGAACGGCATCCTCGGTGACCCCCGCCGGGCGACCGCCGAGGACGGACAGGCGGTCGTCGACGCCGTTGTGGTCCGTCTGGTCGCCTTCGTCAAGGAGTGGCTGGACGTCTGACACCGGACCCGCCACCGCTCCACCCGCGTACGGCATCACGCACCCGCCCTGCCCGTCCTTCCGCAAGGCCGTAAAGGCGTAAGGGCGAGCGTGGTGCCGTAGACAGCACCTTCCCGTACGACACATCCCGCACAGCACACAACGCACAGCACGCAATACACAACGCACCACACACAGCGCCCGCCGCACCGCGTCGGACCGCACCGCGTCGGACCGCACCGCGTCGGACCGCACCGCGTCGGACCGCACCGCATCACACCGCACACCGCGGACACACCACACACAACGCACAACGCCCTTCGCGTATCGGCCGTCGCCCGCCCATCACGCGATCCCGCCCCGCAGCACGGGGCACCCCTGTCCGAAAACCAGCCGGCCGTCCGCCTCAGGCGTCCGGCAGAAGGAGCCTGCCATGAACTCCCTCCAACGGATGGCGACAGCCGCCGTGAGCCTCGTCCTGTGCGTCGGAGCGACCGGGACCGCGACCGCCGCCGTCCCCACGGCCGCGACCGCGTCGAAGCCCTCGAAGCCGTCGAAGCCCTCGAAGTCCGCCTGCCGGCTGCCCGCGCCTCAGCAGCCCGGTACGAGCGCGTCGCGGACCATCAGCAGCGGTGGCCGTGACCGTACGTACCAGCTCCATCTCCCCGACAACTACGCCGAGAAGCGCGACTGGCCGCTGGTCCTCGCCTTCCACGGCCGCGGCAACACCGGCGCCGGGACGGAGGAGTTCTCCAAGCTCTCGACGCTCCCGGCCGTGGTCGTGTACCCGGACGGTGTCATCGGCACCGGCGACGGCGACCGTCAGGCATGGCAGGGCGCGCCGTACGCGGCGGCCGGTGTGGACGACGTCCGGTTCACCGAGGACCTCCTCGACCGTCTCGAAGCGACACTCTGCGTCGACGAACGACGGGTGTACGCCACGGGCAAGTCCAACGGCGCGGGCTTCGTCGGTACGCTGCTCGCCTGCCACGCGGCCGACCGGATCGCCGCCATCGCTCCCGTGGCCGCCGCCCTCTACCCGACCGGCGAGAAGTGCGAGCCGTCACGTCCCGTACCGGTCATCGAGTTCCACGGCACGGGCGACGCGACCATCCCGTACGCCGGCGACGCCGACCGCGGACTGCCCGCGATCCAGGACTGGGTGGCCGACTGGGCCGACCGCAACGGCTGTGACGCGCGCGCCCGCGACTCGGTGATCGGTTCCGACGTCACCGTCTCGCGCTGGCGCGGCTGCGACCGCGGCGCCGAGGTCCGCCATGTCGCGGTCACCGACGGCGGTCACACCTGGCCCGGCGCCGACAGCTACAGCGGCGGCGGATACACCACGCAGACCATCGAGGCGCACGAGGTCATGTGGCAGTTCCTGCGCCAGTTCCGCACTCCCGCGTCCCACCGCTCCCCCGCGTCCCACCGCTGAGCCCGCCGAGTAAGCAGCCCTCCGCGGATCAGTCCCGTCCCCGCCGATTCAGGAACCGAGCAAGGAGCCGCTCCCATGACCACTTCGACCCCAGCGCCACCCGGCAGACCCGCGCCACCGGGCGACGAGACCCGGCTGCCGCGCGTCGTCCGCGCGATGGCCGTCATCGAACGGGCCGGCAACGCGCTGCCGCATCCGTTCTGGCTGTTCTGGATCCTCTCCGCCGTACTCGCGGCCGTCAGCGCCGTGCTGGCCGCGGCCGATGTCTCGGTCGTCTCGCCCAGCGACCACAAGACCGTCGCGGTACAGAATCTGCTCAGCGGCGACGGCCTGGCGATGGCCGTCTCGACGATGATCGAGAACTTCGCCACCTTCCCGCCGATGGCCACCATCGTCGTGGTCATCATGGGCGTCGCCGTGGCCGAGCGCACCGGTTTCCTCGCGGCGCTGATGCGGGTCAGCGTCTCGCGGGTGCCGGCCTCCTGGGTGGTGTTCGCCGTCGCCTTCGCGGGCACGGTGGCCCATGTCGCCTCGGCCGCCGCGTACATCATCCTCGTACCGCTGGGCGGTCTGGCCTTCCGCGCGGTGGGCCGCTCGCCCATCCTCGGTGTCGTCGTCGCCTACACGGCCATCGCCTCCGGTTACGACGCGAGCCCGATCCCGACGCCCAACGACGCCATCTTCGCGGGCATCACCACGGCGGCGGCGCGGATCGTCGGCGGGGACGCGGCCTATGTCTCGCCGCTGAGCAACTGGTTCTTCAACATCGCCTCGTCGGTGCTGCTCGCGGCCGTCATCACGCTGGTCACCAAGTTCGTACTGAGCCGGCGGCCCGATCTCGACGCGGACCCGGACGCCGAGCTCGAAGACCTCGGCGCGCTCACCCTCAGCGCCCGGGAGCGCTCGGCGCTGCGCGGCGCCGTGCTCACCCTGCTGGCGACGCTCGTGGTGATGGTCGCGGTCATGCTGCCGCAGGCGTCACCGCTGCGCGGCGAGGGTGGCAGCATCGTGGACTCGCCGTTCCTGGACGGGATCGCGGCGGTCGTGGCGGTGGTCTTCGGTCTGGTGGGTACGGTGTACGGCTACCGCTCGGGCTCGATCAGCTCGCCCGGTGACGTACCGAGGCTGATGGCCGAGGGCGTCAAGCAGATGGCGCCGGTGCTGGTGCTGTTCTTCGCGATCGCCCAGTTCCTCGCGTACTTCGACTGGACACATATCGGCGATGTGCTCGCGGTCAGGGCCGCCGAGGCGCTGGAGCAGAGCGGGATGCCGATCGTGCTGGTGTTCCTGCTGATCCTGGTCCTGCTGACGCTGGTCAATGTGATGGTCACCAGCGGATCCGCGATGTGGGCACTGGCCGCGCCCGTCCTGGTGCCGATGCTGATGCTCGTCAGCGTCCCGGCCGAGACGACTCAGGCGCTGTTCCGGATCGCGGACTCCGGATCGACGGCGATCACTCCGATGAGCCCGTACTTCATCATGGCGCTGGGCTTCCTCCAGCGTTACCGCAAGAACGCGGGCATCGGCACACTGGCCTCGTACACACTCCCGCTGGCCGTCGCCATGACACTCGCGTGGACGGCGCTGTTCCTGGTCTGGTGGGCCACGGGCATACCGCTCGGCCCGGGCGCTCCGGTGCGCTGACTCACGGGTGTGCCGAGCACGTTCACGGGGGAGGGAGCCGCGCCGATGGCTCCCTCCCCCGTACAGCGCCCCTACCGCGCCCGGGGGCTGTATCGCGGCCTGATGAAATCGGCCGCGGGCTCCCTCACCGTGGGCCGGACCCCGGCTCGCCGCCGAGGACTGGAAGTTGACGGTCTGGGGCAGCGGGCCGCGCGGTCCCGCCGTGGACTTCGGCTACGACGATCTGCGCGCGCTGCCGTCGAGCGGGAACGGTCCGCTGATTCGCCGGCCGTCTCCGGCGCGCCGTACGGCCGGTCACGTCCCAAGGGCGCGACCGGCCGCGTGGCGGCGCCGGACCGCTACGGACGCGGAGTCCCGCGCCTCCACTTCCTGTCCGTGGCCGCGCGGTCCACGGCGGCTACCGGCTCGGCGGCATGTCC
>NZ_FMDK01001267.1 GCF_900091995.1 Streptomyces sp. MnatMP-M17 | reverse complement strand
CTGCTCAGCGCCATCACGGCCGTGGCCGACGGCGGCGCCAGTCCGCCACTGGGCAGCGAGCCCAGAGCCCCGCACGCCCGGACCGGAGCGACCCACGTCGGAGCCGCTGAGGCCCGAGCCACCGTCACCGCCCCGAGCGAGCCCTTCGCCGATCAGGTCGCCGCCGCGCTCGACGCCCGGGGCACCGCCGTCCACCGCCCCGAGCTGGGTTCGCTCGTCGCCGCCGTACCGGCTGACGCGGACGCCCGGGAACGGGCCGGGACCGCTGTCGCGGCCGTCGACGACGAGGCCGTACGGCTGCGCTCCGCCGTGAAGGCGCGCGACGGCTTCTTCACCACCTTCTGCGTCAGCCCGTACTCCCGTTATCTGGCCCGCTGGTGCGCCCGCCGAGGCCTGACTCCCAACCAGGTCACCACCGCGTCCCTGATCACCGCCCTGATCGCCGCGGCCTGCGCGGCCACCGGCACCCGCGGCGGCTATGTCGCGGCCGGCGCCCTGCTGCTCTTCTCCTTCGTGCTGGACTGCACCGACGGGCAGCTCGCGCGCTACTCGCTCCAGTACTCCACGATGGGCGCCTGGCTGGACGCGACATTCGACCGCGCCAAGGAGTACGCCTACTACGCGGGCCTCGCGCTCGGCGCCGCCCGAGGCGGCGACGACGTATGGGCGCTCGCGCTGGGCGCCATGGTCCTCCAGACCTGCCGGCATGTCGTGGACTTCTCCTTCAACGAGGCGAATGCCGACGCGACCACCGCGAACGCCACCGGCAAGGCCGTGGTGGGCACACCCACCGCCGCGCTCTCCAGCAGGCTCGACAGCGTCGGCTGGACGGTGTGGGTACGCCGGATGATCGTGCTGCCGATCGGCGAGCGCTGGGCGATGATCGCCGTGCTCACCGCCCTGGCCACACCTCGGACCGTCTTCTACGCGCTGCTCATCGGCTGTGCCTTCGCCGCGTGCTACACCACCGCCGGCCGTGTGCTGCGCTCGGTGACCCGCAAGGCCATCCGTACCGAACGCGCCGCGCGGGCCCTCGCCGATCTCGCCGACTCGGGCCCGCTCGC
>NZ_FMDK01000698.1 GCF_900091995.1 Streptomyces sp. MnatMP-M17 | reverse complement strand
CCTCCGCCGGCGGCGCGAACTCTCCGGCCCGCCGCAGTGTGCTGCGCGGTTCGCTCGCCGCCTCGGCCGCGCTGGCCCTTCCCGGCGCCGCGCTCGCCACCGCGGCCCCGGCCCAGGCCCGGTCAGGACGGCCGAGTGCCGCCTGGGGCGTACAGGCCGGCGACATCACCACCTCCACCGGGCTGGTGTGGGTACGGTCCGACCGGCCCGCCCGGATGACCGTGGAGACCTCGGCCACCGAATCGTTCCGCCGCGCCCGGACCTGGCACGGACCTCTGCTCGGAGCAGGCAGCGACTTCACCGGGACGGTCCCGCTGAGCGGGCTGCCCGACGGTGAGCAGGTGCACTACCGCGTCACGCTCGCCGACCCGCACGATCCGCGCCGTACCGGCGAGCCGGTGTACGGCACGTTCCGTACCGCGCCCGCGAAGCGCCGGCAGGGTGTGCGGTTCGTCTGGTCCGGCGATGTCGCGGGCCAGGGCTGGGGCATCAACCCGGACATCGGCGGCTTCCGGGTGTACGAGGACATGCGCCGGCTCGACCCGGACTTCTTCCTGTGCAGCGGCGACACGATCTACGCGGACGGTGTGATCGAGCCGAGCGTGACGCTGCCCGACGGCCGTGTCTACCGGAACATCACCACCGAGGAGAAGTCCAAGGTGGCGGAGACGCTCGCCGAGTACCGGGGCAACTTCCGCTACAACCTGCTCGACGCGAACGTCCGCCGGTTCAACGCGCAGGTGCCGTCCATCGTCCAGTGGGACGACCACGAGGTGCGCAACAACTGGTATCCCGGGCAGATCCTGGACGACGTGCGCTACACCGAGAAGAACGTGGATGTGCTCGCCGCACGCTCCACGCAGGCGTTCCACGAGTACTTCCCCATCTCCGGCACGGGCGCGCGCGGGACGGACCGGCGTGTCCACAGGGTGATCAACCATGGTCCGCTGCTGGATGTGTTTGTTCTCGACATGAGGACATACCGCAACGCCAACTCGCCCGGCCGGCAGGCCGACGACACGACCGGCATCCTGGGCGCCGAGCAGCTCCAATGGCTCAAGCGCGAACTGTCGCGTTCGCGCGCGGTGTGGAAGGTGATCGCCGCCGATATGCCGATCGGTCTGGTCGTACCGGACGGTACGGTGAACATCGAGGCCATCGCCCAGGGCGATCCCGGCGCGCCGCTCGGCCGGGAGCTCCAGATCGCCGAACTGCTGCGGTACATCAAGCACCGGCGGATCACCGGCACGCTGTGGCTGACGGCGGATGTGCACCACACCTCGGCGCAGCACTACGAGCCGGAGCGGGCCGCGTTCAAGGACTTCGCGCCGTTCTGGGAGTTCGTGTCGGGACCGCTCGCCGCGGGCCAGTTCCAGGCCAGCGCCCTGGACGGCACGTTCGGTCCCGACCGCGTGTACGTCAAGGCCCCGGACCGGGCGAACGTCTCGCCGATGGAGGCGCCGCAGCTCTTCGGCGAGGTCGACATCGACGGCGGCAGCGGTGAACTGACGGTCCGTCTGCGGGCCCAGGGCGGCACGGTGCTGTTCACCAAGGTGCTCCAGCCGGGCCGCGTAGGGCAGTAGGCACGGTAGGCGCCGTCGTCAACGAGGGCCGAGGCGCCCGCGGTTGGCATGCGCCGCCCGCCTGTGCCTCGGACGAGGGAGCGCCCGGTGCTCCCTCGTCCGAGGCCCATTGTCAGTGCCGGGATCTAACGTCTTTTCCATGACGCGATCCACACAGGCAATGGCCTACTCCCGTCCGTCCGCCCTGGAGAGCGCCCCGGGCGGGCAGCTCCTCGGTCTGGAGACCTCCGGCGGGCTGACTCCCACCGGCGCCGAGGCGCATCCACGGTTCTTCTCTGGCTTTCTGGCCTCGCCCAGGGCCGCCGCCCGAGGGCTGCTGGCGGTCGCGGATGTCGCGGGCGCGCGCTACTACCAGCGGATACTGGGCGGTTCGCTGGACCCGGTGGTGACGGGGAACGGCGACCGGCTGCGCTTCGAGTCGTTCTCCGGCTGCTGCGGTGTGTACGCACGGCTCGATGTGGAGCCGGACGGGCTCGACGGCGCCCGGACGGGCCATGGCACGACCAATGTGGATGTGAACAGTCCGCTGCGCGAGGCCCTGTCGCGGATGACCGGAGACGATCCGCTCCATCTGCGAGTGGGCCCGGACGAGTTGGCGGTCACCACTGCCGAAGGGCCGGTGGTGGAGAAGAAGGTTCCGCTGCCCGACCGGTGGCTGCGCGGCTTCGCCGAGGCACAGGTCGTCTCCGCCGGGTTCGATCTGCGGGCCGAGCTGTCCGCCGGCGAGGCCGTCCGGTTTCTGCGCTCGCTGCCGCGCGGTTCGGGCACGGCCTCGCGCGGGGCGCGGTGGGTCGTACCGGCCGGGAAGACTCTGCGGCCGACCACCAGGCCGGTGCCGGGAGCCGTCTGTCTGCCGGGTCCCGAGCGGCTGGCCGCCTTGCGGCGTGTGCTGCGGGACGCCACGGCGCTGCGGGTGTACGGGCCGGTGACGGACGGCGAGCCGACGGCGAGTGCCTGGGAGGCGGTGCTGCCGGGCATGCGGCTCACACTGACTCTGTCGCCGAGCGCGGCGCGCGGATTCTCCGGCGAGGGCGGAGTGCTGGAGGCGCTGGCCACCGGCGAGGCGGCGGAGGACGCGGAGCTGGTGTCCGTACTGCTGGCGTGGGAGCCACGGATCGATCCGGCGGAGCTGGCCGGGCAGGCAGGGTTGACGGTCGAGCGCGTACGGGCGGCGCTGACCCGGCTCGGTACGGCCGGCCGGGTCGGCTATGACCTCGCGGACGCGTCGTACTTCCACCGCGAGCTGCCGTACGACGCGGACCGCGCCGAGCGGCACAATCCACGACTGGTCTCGGCCAGGGCCCTCCTCTCGTCGGGGGCGGTGGCGCTGGAAGGCGAGCCGGCCTCCGTGGCCTCGGGCGAGCGGCGCTATCAGGTGCGTGAGGCCGACGGCGTGCTGAGCTGCACCTGCCAGTGGTGGGCGGAGTACCGAGGCAGACGCGGCCCGTGCAAACACGCGCTGGCCGTCCGGATGGCGCGGCGCGAGGCCGTTGTGACGAGCGGTGGTGCGCGATGAGCGAGTTGCTCGACGCCGTACGGGCGGGCCGGGTCCAGGACATTCCCGGGCTGGTCAAGCCGCTGAGCGCGGCGGACAGGAAGACGGAGCTGGCCGCGCTGAAGGCGTTCCGCACGGAGATGCGCGGCTGGCCCTGGGACCAGTGGCGCGAGCGCAGAAAGGCGGGACACGCGCTGCTGGTGGCGGGAGCCGGCTGCCATACGGGGGCCGCGGCGACGGCGGCCTGGATCGGCGCGCGTGAGATCCGTGAAGGTCTCGGGCTGCCGCACGCCGAGCTGCTCGATCTGCTGGCGGAGCGTGATCCCGGCTGGCTCGGGGATGTGGCGCACCGGCTCGCGGGCCGGGCCTCGACCGCGCAGCTCGACCATCCGCTGATCGCGGGCCTGGTGCGGCTCGCGGGATGTCCGGTGCCGACCACTGACGCGTTTGTGCACGGCTGGGCGGAGGCCACGCCGTCGCACGGCAGGCTCCTGCCCGCGCTCCGGGCGGACCCGCTGGTGCGGATCATGGTGCCCAGGCTCTTCGAGACAGCCGAACTCCCTTCTCCTCTCGGCTGGTACGGCGATGCCGAGGAACCGCACCACTGGCCGACGGCACTCACCGTCCTCGCCGAGGAGGGCGTGGTGGAGCGGAGTCTGCTGGTGGACTCGTCCATCGCGCGTCTGCTGCGCGGCGGCGCACCGGGCGATCTGGGCTTCTTCCTGAATCTGCTGCGCCGGCTCGCGCCGACCGCGGACGAGGAGCGGGAGCATCTGGCCGACTGGATCGGTATGGCGGCGGACGGGCCGTCGACCGTGGCGGGTTACGCGCAGGGCGTGCTCGCCAGGCTGGCACTGGCGGGTGATCTGCCGGTGCGGAGCCTCGCGGACATGTCCCGATCGGTGCTGTTCCGGCCGGAGAAGAAGCTTGTCAGGGCCCAACTGGTGCTGCTGGGCAAGGTCCTGCGCGCGGACGGCGGCTCGGCCGGTGAGCTGCTGCCCGTCGTCGCCGAGGCGTTCGGGCACGAGGACACGGCTGTCCAGGAGCGGGCGCTGAAGCTGGTGGCGCGCCATCTCTCCGCCGTCGGTGCCGAGCCGCGGGCCGAACTGGTCCTGGCGGCGGCTTCGTTGAGCCCGGTCCACCGGGCGCGGGGCACCGAGGTGTTCGGTGAACTGCCGACGGGGCCGGATCCGGTCCCGTACGAGGAGATCCTGCCGCCCGCGCCGGTCCCGGCCCGTCTCGCTCCCGCCCCGGCGGGCCTCGCCGAGCTGGTCGAGGAGGTGGTGGCACTGGTCGTCTCGCGCGAGGAGGCGGCCTCGTTCGAACGGACGCTGGACGGGCTGGTGCGGCACGCCTACCGGGACCGGGCGGCGCTCGCCGACGCGCTGAAGGACGCGCTGGCCGATTGCTGGTGGCTGGACGGCGGACCGGAGCAGGACCGCGACCGGCGGTTCTCACGGATCCCCGACGGAGTGGAGGTGGTGGCGGCCTCCATATGCGAGCAGGTCTCCGTCACGGCGCTGTGGAACACCAGGTCGCGGGCCGCGGTACGGCAGTCCTGCGCGCACACCGTGCTGAACGGAGTCACCGAGGCGCGGCTGTGGGAGGCCGCCTTTCTGCTGCGCACCCGGCCGCTGCCCTTCCTGCTGGCCACGCCGACCTGGGAGACGGGCGCGCTGGATCCCGATGTCCTGGTCGAGCGGCTCAGCGAGTACCAGCGGCTCTGTGCCACGCCGGCTCCGGTGGACTTCGCCCAGGCCCTGCTCCGGGTACGGCGCGACTCCGACCCGGAGGCGGCGCGTGCGGCGGCGGCGCTCGGCACTCCTGAGGCCGACCGGCTGGCCGCCTGGCTCAGCGGGGACGGAACGGCACTGCCCGCGCTCGACTCCGCCGAGGAGCCCAGGCAGCCGGCGGCGGACGAGCCCGCCGAGGAGGGCCGCCGCTGGCTGGAGG
>NZ_FMDK01000028.1 GCF_900091995.1 Streptomyces sp. MnatMP-M17 | reverse complement strand
CGGCCCGGCCGCGCCGTCGCAGCCCGCCGCTGCCTCCACCGGTGGTGGCGCGCCGGGCCCGGGTCCGAGCTCCGGCCCCGGTATGGCGCAGGGCGCGGGCCAGGTGCGGAACATGTGGCCGGACATCCTGGAGGCCGTCAAGAACCGCCGGCGCTTCACCTGGATCCTGCTCAGTCAGAACGCGCAGGTGGCCGGGTTCGACGGCACGACGCTCCAGGTCGGCTTCATCAACGCGGGCGCGCGCGACAACTTCACCAGCAGCGGCAGCGAGGATGTGCTCAGGCAGGCGCTCGCCGAGCACTTCAATGTGCAGTGGAAGATCGAGGCGATCATCGATCCCTCGGGCGGCACCCAGCCACCGTCCGGCGGCGGCGCGGGCGGCGGAGGCGGTTACGGCGGCGGTCCTGGTGGAGGTGCCGGGGCCGGCTTCGGCGGTGGTGGCGCCGGAGGCGGTGGTGGTCACGGAGGCGGCGGCTCCGGCAGCGCTCCTGGGAACGGGAACAGCGGAGGTCCTGGGAGCGCCGGAGGCCCCGGGAACGGCGGTGGTTACGGAGGCCGTCCCTCGGCATCAGGTCCCGCTCCGGCCACCTCCTCGGCTCAGCGGCCCGCCCCGCCCACCGCTCCTTCCTCGCCATCCGCGCCCGCGCCTCACACGCCCACAGCGCAGTCCCAGGCTTCCGGGCCGACCGGGAACCCGGGGCCGCCGCGCTCCGACAATCGGCCCGCCTCGCCTCCGCCACCGCCTCCCGTGGCCCCGGAGGACGACACTCCGGAGGAGGACGATCCGGATCTTGTCGACTCCGCGCTCTCCGGCCATGACCTGATCGTGCGCGAGCTGGGCGCGACAGTGGTGGAGGAGTACACGAACGAGTAGCGGCCCGGCTTCGGCGTACGGGTGGGGCGTACGGCCTTGGGCGGACCCGGGGCGGGGCGTAAGGGCGGGGCGTACGGCTGATACTTGGACGGGCCCCCGTCCAAGGCCCGTACACGGGACAGCGCTCCCTCCCGGCTAGGCTGCCTCCCGTGAAGGTCCTTGTCATCGGCGGCGGCGCCCGCGAACACGCCCTGTGCCGCGCTCTCTCCCTCGACCCCGCGGTCACCGCTCTGCACTGCGCGCCCGGCAACGCCGGCATCGCCGAAGTGGCCGAGCTGCACCCGGTGGACGCACTGGACGGCGCGGCCGTGGCCCGCCTCGCCACCGAGCTGGAGGCCGGACTCGTCGTCGTCGGTCCCGAGGCACCGCTGGTGGCCGGAGTTGCCGATGCCGTACGCGACGCGGGCATTCCCTGCTTCGGCCCGTCGAAGGAAGCGGCCGAACTGGAGGGATCCAAGGCCTTCGCCAAGGATGTGATGGCCGCGGCGAACGTTCCGACGGCCCGCAGCTATGTCTGCACCACCCCGGAGCAGATCGACGAAGCGCTCGACGCCTTCGGCACGCCGTACGTCGTCAAGGACGACGGGCTCGCCGCAGGCAAGGGCGTCGTCGTGACCGCCGATCTCGCGAAGGCGCGCGAGCACGCGCTCGCCTGCGAGCGGGTCGTCATCGAGGAGTTCCTGGACGGGCCCGAGGTCTCGCTCTTCGCGATCACCGACGGCGAGACGGTCCTGCCGCTCCAACCCGCGCAGGACTTCAAGCGCGCGCTCGACAACGACGAGGGCCCCAACACGGGCGGCATGGGCGCGTACTCCCCGCTTCCATGGGCCGAGCCCAAACTGGTGGACGAGGTTCTGGAGTCCGTTCTCCAGCCCACGGTCGACGAACTGCGGCGGCGCGGTACGCCCTTCTCCGGGCTGCTGTACGCGGGTCTCGCGATCACGGGCCGCGGCGTACGGGTCATCGAGTTCAACGCACGCTTCGGCGACCCGGAGACGCAGGTGGTGCTGGCCAGGCTCAAGACTCCGCTGGCCGGTGTCCTGCTGGCGGCGGCCGAGGGAACGCTCGTGGATCTGCCGCCGCTGACCTGGCGGGACGACGCCGCCGTCACGGTGGTCGTCGCCTCGCACAACTACCCGGACACCCCGCGCACCGGTGACCCGATCGAGGGCCTCGCGGAGATCGCCGCGCAGGATGCGCCTCACGCGTACGTACTGCACGCGGGAACCCGGCGGAAGGACGACGGTACGGTCGTGAGCGCGGGCGGTCGCGTACTGTCGGTGACGGCTATGGGCAAGGATCTGACGCAGGCCCGCGAGCGGGCGTACACGGCGGTGAACCGCATCACCCTGGCGGGCTCGCAGCACCGTACGGACATCGCGAGCGAGGCCGCGAAGGCCTGACGACGGCCGGCCCTCCGGCCGGACGAACGGCCGGGAAGACGGCCGGGGGACGGGCCACACCGGGCCGATGCCGGGCCCGTGCCGACGGCCCGGTGCCGATCGCGCGTGCCCCGCGTGCTTTGCATGCCCCGCATGCCCCACGCGCCCTACCCTGCGTTCTTACGCATGGCCCCTACGCGTCCGCCCTCCGGACCTCCGCCAACCGGCGCAACGCACGCCCTCCCGTACCCGGGCACGAGCCTCGTCCGGCCCGGGAACCGGGCTCACAGCGCCATTCGTCAGCAGCTTTGACCAGAGCCATTCCATCGAGTGACGAATGGCCCATCCGGATGACGGGTCGCCGGGGTCCAACTAGGGTGCGGCGCATGCGTACCGGCACTTGGCCCATCGACATTGCGATGTCAGTGACGGGTGCCACAGTGGGGTAGTGAGCAAAGCGGTGCAGGGGCAGAGGGGGTGAAGTCCGACCATGTCCGGTTCCAGTTCCAGCTCTCGTTCAAGCTCCGGTGCCTCCGGCGCCGGCTCAGGCATCGGTGACGAGCTGGGGGCTCAGGGCGCCCGAGTCCGCGCGCTCGCCGTGCTGCGGGTCCGCAGCAGGGCGCTGGCCCTGGCGCTGCTGCCCGCGGCCGTCGCTGTCGTGCTGCTGGCCGGAGGGGCCACGGGCCATCTCCACGGAGCGAGTTGGGACGCGGCCCGCTGGGCCGTGACGGCCTTCGCGGTGGTCGTGCTGCTGCTCGGCGCCACCGTCGCCGCCATGATCGCCTTCGCCAGGCCGGCCCTCAGTCCCACCGTCGCGGTCAGCGAGTCGGCCGCTCCCGATCTCTACCGGCTCGTACGCGATCTCGCGGAGCGCCTCGAAGTGCCGGCGCCCTCCGCCATAGCGCTGACCCCGGACTGCGACAGCTGGCTGGAGGACCGTACGCATCCGGCACACGCGTCCGCGCACGCGCATGCCTCCGCGTCTGCGCCCGCGCTCCCCGGCGCCGGCCGCCGACGGCGTACGCCCGCCGCCCCGGTCCTCGTGATCGGTTCGCCCTTCCTGTGGTGGATGCGGGTCGCCGAGCTGCGCGCCGTGCTCGCACCGGTCGTCGCGGGTACGGGGCCCTCGGCGCACCCGGACATAGCCGCCGCCCGGCGCTTCGTCCGCGGGCTCGACGCGGCTGTCGCCGTGGCGTCCCGTCCGGGCCGGGGAGCGATGGGGAGAGCGGCGTTCGGCCTGGTCGGCCGTATCGCCCGGTTGTTGCTGCGCGGCTGTGGCGAGCATGCCGCCCAGATGGAGCGTGGTGTCGCGGCAGCCGCGTCCGAGCGTGCACAGGGTGTGGACTACGGCCTGCGGATCGTCGCCCAGGAACAGGTGGGCCTCGCGTACGCGGGCTGGGACCGGCTGCTGACGCGGGTCGCGCTGCCCGCCTGGCGCATGGGCCGCTGGCCCTCCCGGCTGGACGCGGGCGTGGTGTCCGCCCTGACCGAGCTGTCCCGCCGTGACCGGCTGGCCGAGGGCTTCGCCTCCCGGCTCGGGGAGCGGCCGGCCTGCGATCTGCTCGAAGAGCCTGGCGCGGTTGACGAGGCGGCGTCCCTGCTGGCCGCGCGTCTTTTCCACGGCGGCCCGGCCGAGGCCGGGCCCGACTGGTCCCCGGTGGACTGGCAGCAGTATCCGGAGGAGGTTGTCGACCGTAAATGGCGTACGGAAGCGGCCAGGCTGCACCGCGTCCTGGACAGTCTGGGAGTACGCCGCTCGACGGACACCGCCTCGTCCACGATGGCACCAGGTCCCACGCTGGCCCGGGTCATGGACCATCTCTCGTCCCAGGCGTCCCAGGCGTCCCAGGGTGCCGCCACCTCCGCCCAGGGCGGCACCGGCGGTGAGACTCACGGCTACGGACACGGCCATGAACACGTAGACGCACACGAACACGGTCACGGTCACGGCGACGCCGGTGACGCCCTGGCCGCCGGCATCAGCGCCGAGCTGGCGCGCGAGGAGGCGGCTTCGCCGCCCGTTCCCGCCGGGGCCGGGACGGGCGGCTCCGTGACCCTCTGGGGCACGGACCCGCTGCCTCTCTCGCCGCTCCAGCCGCCTCGTACGGGCAGGGAGCTGCTCGCCGACCACGTGACGGCGATGGTCTGCTGCTCGGCCGTCGACACGGCGGGTGCCACGCCCGGCCTGGACTGGCTCGACGGACCGACTCTGCTGATCGGCGGCGAGCGCCACGCGGACCTGGGCGGGCGCGTCCTCAGCCTGGTCGAGGGAGGTGACGCGGAACCGCTCCGTTCCTGGCTGGCCTCGCTCGGCGTACGGCCGGAGAAGCCCGTACGTCTTGTGTGACCAGACCAAACCAGACCAGACCAACCCGCCTCCGAGCCCCGCCCATCCACCCACTTCCGTCACGCCCGCCTCATACCGAATCCCCCTTATCACATCTCGCATCCGGATCTGAGCGTTCCGTTAACGTCAATTCACGACGAACGGTGACGAGCCGCATGCGTTATGTGATGTGCTGGAGACCGGAGCTTGTAGCAAAAACGGCCGTACCACCCGATGTGGCACGGCGGACTCGGAGGAGGGGCGTGCGATGGGGGCGGACCAGATCCGACGAGCGGAACAGATCCGGCGATGGGAATCGGGCGCTCTCGCCCACGCGGTCAGCGATCCGTTCGGCCAGGGCCCGCTGCCCTGGCTGCGCGGCAGTGAGAACTACTTCGACGACACCGGCCAGCTCGTGCCCTGGTACGCCGATCCGACCTTGGGCCGGGACCGCGGCGGCGGTCTCCGTACGGCCGACGACGTACGCCGCCAGATCAAGGGCTTCGCGTCCACCGGCGGAGTCGCTCCCGGCGAGGCGATCGACTTCCATGTCACTGTCGACCCGCCTCAGCAGTTCTCCGTCGACATCTACCGGATCGGGCACTACGGCGGCGACGGCGCCCGCAAGATCACCACCAGCCCCCGGCTCTCCGGTATCGTCCAGCCGCCGCCGCTCGCCGCCGACCGCACCGTCTCCTGCCACCACTGGTGGCTCTCCTGGCGGCTCCAGATTCCGGAGTACTGGGAGCTCGGCGCGCATGTCGCCGTCCTCACGACCGTCGACGGCTACCGCTCGCACATTCCCTTCACGGTCCGCGACAGCCATCCCGCCGATCTGCTCCTCCTGCTTCCCGACATCACCTGGCAGGCGTACAACCTCTACCCGGAGGACGGTCACACCGGCGCCAGCCTCTACCACGCCTGGGACGAGGAGGGCCGGCTCCTCGGCGAGCAGGACGCCGCGACGACGGTCTCCTTCGACCGCCCGTACGCGGGCGCCGGTCTGCCGCTCCATGTCGGCCACGCCTACGACTTCATCCGCTGGGCCGAGCGGTACGGCTACGACCTCGCCTACGCGGACACCCGCGATCTGCATGCCGGCCGGGTCGATCCCACGCGCTACCGCGGTCTGGTCTTTCCCGGCCATGACGAGTACTGGTCCGTCCCCATGCGCCGCACCGTCGAGCTGGCGCGCGAACAGGGCACGTCGCTCGTCTTCCTCTCCGCCAACACCCTGTACTGGCAGGTGGAGCTGGGCCCTTCGGCCTCCGGTGTCCCCGACCGGCTGCTGACCTGCCGCAAGCGCCGTGGTCCCGGACGTCCCGCGCTCTGGCGCGAGGTGGACAGGCCCGAGCAGGAGCTTCTCGGTATCCAGTACGCGGGCCGGATCCCCGAGCCGCATCCCATGGTCGTACGGAACGCCGATCACTGGCTCTGGGAAGCCACCGGCGCGGGCGAGGGCGACGAGATCGACGGACTCGTCGCGGGCGAGGCCGACCGCTACTTCCCGCGCACCGCGCTGCCCGAGCACCAGGACCGCATCCTGCTCGCACACTCCCCGTACCGCGACAGCGAGAACATCAAGCGCCACCAGGAGACCTCGCTCTACCGGGCGCCGTCGGGCGCGCTGGTCTTCGCCTCGGGCACCTTCGCCTGGTCTCCGGCGCTGGACCGGCCCGGCCATGTCGATTCCCGTATCCAGCGCGCGACCGCCAACCTCCTGGACCGGATCTGCAAACGGGACTGACCCAGAACGGGGGCGCGCGGTACCCCTGCGAGCTGCGACTTCCGGCATACGGGAGAATCGAGGCGATCTTCAAGATCGGACAGAACCACGGGGAGGAACCGTGTCCGGATTCGTAGAAAAGCCCGAGCCCCAACAGGTGCCGGGTCTGGTGCATCTCCACACCGGCAAGGTGCGTGATCTGTACCGGAACGAGGCGGGCGACCTCGTGATGGTCGCCAGCGACCGTATCTCCGCCTACGACTGGGTGCTGCCCACCGAGATCCCCGACAAGGGCCGGCTTCTCACCCAGCTCTCGCTCTGGTGGTTCGAACGGCTCACCGAACTCGTACCGAACCATGTGATCTCCACCGAGGTCCCTTCCGGCGCTCCCGCCGACTGGGCCGGACGCACCTTGATCTGCGAGCCGCTGCGGATGATCCCGGTGGAGTGCGTCGCCCGCGGCTATCTCACCGGCTCGGGACTCACGGAGTACGACGAGTCCCGTACCGTCTGCGGACTCGCGCTCCCCGAGGGCCTGGTCGACGGCTCCGAGCTGCCCGGCCCGATCTTCACTCCCGCCACGAAGGCGGCCGTCGGCGAGCACGACGAGAACGTGCCGTACGAGGAGGTGGCCCGCCAGGCCGGCGCCGAGACCGCCGCCCTGCTGCGCCGGACGACTCTCGATGTGTACAGCCTGGCCCGTGACCTGGCCCGAGTCCGCGGGATCATCCTCGCCGACACCAAGTTCGAGTTCGGCTTCGACGTCGACGACCGGCTGGTGCTCGCCGACGAGGTGCTGACTCCCGACTCCTCGCGCTTCTGGCCGGCGGACTCCTGGGAGCCGGGACACCCGCAGCCGTCCTACGACAAACAGTACGTACGCGACTGGCTGACCTCTCCGGCCTCCGGCTGGGACCGCGCGAGCGAGCAGCCGCCGCCTCCGCTGCCGCCGGAGGTCGTGGAGGCCACGCGGGCGCGCTATGTGGAGGTGTACGAACTCCTCACCGGCAGTACCTGGCAGTAGAAGCCGGTCACAGCGACGCGGACCAGGGCCCGCGAAGACGCGAACCAGAGCCCGCAAACCAGAACCAGTGACACGAGGAAGCCCCCGGTCGACCTGACCGGGGGCTTCCTCTTCCTGAGCGGACGACCAGGTTCGAACTGGCGACCTCAACCTTGGCAAGGTTGCGCTCTACCAACTGAGCTACGTCCGCATGCGCCGTGGCGCGTCTGCCACTATACCCAACCTCGCCCGCGTGCGAGACGCACAGCCGTATGACGATTCTCGGCGCCGAGTTTGGACACGGCGGACGAGAGATAGTTCCGTACGGTCCCCTGCGACAGCGAGGCGCGCTCCGCGATCTCCGCGATCGGCGCACCGTCCGCCGCCAGCTCCAGCACCTCCGCCTCCCGCACGGTCAGCGGCGAATCCCCCGCCGAGATCGCGTCGGCCGCCAATTCCGGGTCCACGAAGCGGTTTCCCGCGTGCACGGTACGGATGATCTCGGCGAGCTGCTGTGCGCTGACGGTCTTGGGTACGAAGCCCCGTACGCCCGCGGCCAGCGCCCGCTTCAGATGGCCGGGCCTGCCATGACTGGTCACGATCATCGTCCGGCAGCCGGGCAGTTCCGTACGGAGCGATGTGGCGACTTTCACACCGTCCGCGCCCGGCATCTGGAGATCGAGAACGGCCACATCGGGCCGGTGCGCCCGCGCCATCGCCAGCGCCTCGGGTCCGGACGCCGCCTCGGCGACCACCAGCAGATCGTCTTCGAGCGCGAGCAGCGCGGCGAGCGCGCCCCGGATCAGATGCTCGTCGTCGGCGAGCAGCACCCGCACGGGAGCGGCGACGGGAGCAGGCACGGGACCGTGTACAAGATCGTTCTGATCGGCCAGGGACGTCATACCCCGACCACCTCCTCGGCGGACACAGAGCCATGTCCGGGGCCATGTTCGAGCCCGGGTCCGTGGCCAAGCCGGTCGGGGCCCGGCGCCGGCAGTGGCACCCGAGCCGTCAGCCGGAAGCAGCCGTGCCCCGTGTGCCTCGCCTCCAGCGTGCCGTCCAGCGCCGCGAGCCGCTCCCGCAGCCCGGCGAGACCGGAGCCGCCGTTCGAACCTTTCCGTATGGGTTCGGCGGAGGCCGTCGCGTCCACCGGCACACCGTCGTTCTCGACGACGAGGACCGCTTCCCGGCCGTCGGCGTCGGCCTGGCCGTTCTCCTCGCTCTCCGACAGCCGTACGGTGCACCGCTGCGCGTCCCCATGGCGCAGCACGTTCGTCGTCGCCTCGCGCACCACCCATCCCAGCGCCGACTGGACCTCGGCCGGAAGACCGCTGCGACTGTCCCCGCTCAAGCCACCGGTCCCGCCCCGGCCACTGTCCCCGCCGACCAGACCGTCCGCTCCCTCGATCAGGCAGTCGATGCCCGCCGCCGTCAACACCCCTCGGGCTCCTTCGAGTTCCGTGTGCAGATCCGCCTCGCGGTATCCCCGTACGACATCCCGTACCTCACGCTGCGACTCCCGCGCTATCCGCTGCACCTCGGCCATCTGGGCCACGGCCTCCGGTCGGCCGCGCTCGGCGAGCTGGACCGCCAGCTCGCTCTTCAGCGCGATCACCGCGAGATTGCGGCCCATGACATCGTGCAGATCGCGTCCGAAGCGCAGCCGTTCCTCCGCGACCGCGAGCCGTGTCTGAAGTTCGCGGGCCGCGTCCAGATCCCAGACGGCCTTGAGCAGCCAGGCCGAGAAGACATAGGCGAAGACGAGGGCCGTGCCTGCGAGGGCGACCCCGACGACATTGCCGACGACGATCCTGGCAGGCATGGACAGCACCAGGGTGATGGCCGCCGTACCACCGACCGTGCCGAGCACGGCGTACGCCATCTGGCGATGCGTACGCAGGCCCATGGCGACCGACGCCAGACCGAAGACCGCGAAGCCGACCAGCAGCAGTGCGTTCTCGCTTTCATCGGTGATCACATCGGTGGCGCGCAGGACGAGAGCGACCAAGGCGCCTTCCGCTGAGGCCACGGCCACGGCCAGGGTCAGTCGTACGGGCCGCTCGCGCCGGCCGAGACGCCAGTCCAGGGCCTGGGACTGGAGCAGACAGCAGAGCGCGGCCTGCAAGCAGACCAGCAGGAACAGCCATCCGCCGAGCGGTCCGTGACCGGCGGTCAGCGACGGGACGCCGATCAGCGCCAGCTCCATGAATCCGAAGAGGTAGAACGACCAGCGGGTATAGATCTCGACCTTGACCGGCTTGCTCTTGCCGTGCCACCAGCCCGTCAGCCCGGACATCGCGCCTTCTCCATCCAGCTCCCCCATGCGCACGCGCCTTCCCTGCCTCGCCCTCGGTGCTCAGCGCCGCGGCTCCCACCGGAACCATCGCTCGACAGCGAACACGGCGAGCACCGTCCAGGCCAGCGCGCCGAGCGCGGCCCCCATCAGGTCGTACCCCTCCATACCGCCCAGCCATCCCGCCCTGATCAGAGTCATCACTCCGGTCATCGGCAGCAGCTCGCACAGGGAGGCGATCCTTTCGGGCAGCGCCTCCAGCGGGACGAACAGCCCCGAGCCGACGACCGAGATCATGAACAACGGCATCGTCGTGAGCTGGACGCTCTCCACGGTACGAGTGAACGCGGAGGTCACGGCGGCCAGCGCGGTCAGCAGTACCAGTCCCGCCAGCAGCCCGCCGATCAGCACCACCGGCTGCCGCGGCGCCCGTATACCGAGGAAGGCGACGCCGGCCGCGATCAGCACGGCGGACTGTGCGAACGCCAGCGCCACGGCGGGCAGTGCGGTGCCGGCGAGTATCTCGCGGTCGGACACCTCGATCGTACGGAGCCGTTTGAGCACCAGTTCCTCGCGCCGGGCCGTGTACGCGGAGGCCAGGTTGGCGTAGACGGCCATGATCAGCACCACGCCGATACCGCCGGACAGCGCGGCCTCGACGGCGTTCATCCCGGTCCTGTCCAGGTCGATCTGCCCGAGCGAGGACTTGATCCCCGCGATCATCGCCACCGGTATGAACAGCGCGGCGAACAGCGCCGTCCTGTTCCGTACGAGCAGCGTGAACTCGGCTTTCCCGAGCGCCCCGAGACGCCCCGCGACCGTGGTCGTGCCCGCCCTCGCCGTACTCAATCCGGCCGTACCCTCCGCGCTCATCGCAGCCCCACCGTCCCTGTCATCCCCGTCGTCTCCACCGCTTCCGCGCTTCCGCTCCGTGCCGCGATATCCAGAAAGGCCTCTTCGAGGGAGGCGGACCGTGCGTCCAGTGCCTCCAGTTCCACATCCGACTCCCGTGCCCATCGCAGGAGTTCGCCCAGATCCCGTTGGAGCCGACGGGTACGTATCTCCACCCGCCGTCCCTCTGCGGCGGCCCGCAGCGACAGTGGCAGGCGCCC
>NZ_FMDK01001192.1 GCF_900091995.1 Streptomyces sp. MnatMP-M17 | reverse complement strand
GCTCGGCCCGTTCGACTCCATCGGCTTCATCGAGCGGCTGCTCACGGACCCGTCGTCCGGTACGGATCTGCCCGCCGCTGTGATCGTCGAGCCCACGCAGATGGAGGGCGGCGTCTACCCGGCGAGCCGGGAGTGGCTGCGCCGGCTGCGCGAACTCACGCAGCGCCACGGGATTCTGCTGATCCTGGACGAGATCCAGGCGGGCTGCGGGCGTACCGGTACGTTCTTCGGCTTCGAGGACGCCGGGATCGTCCCCGACATCGTGACCGTCTCCAAGTCCATCGGCGGCTACGGACTTCCGCTCTCGCTGACCTTGTTCCGGCGCGAACTCGACGTGTGGGAGCCCGGCGAGCACACCGGTACGTTCCGCGGCAACCAGCTCGCGTTCGTCGCCGCGACCGCCGCGTGCGAGCTGTGGCAGCACGGCTCGTTCCAGGCGGGTGTGGCGCGGGCGGCAGGGCGGCTGGGCCGGTTCCGCGCCGAACTCACCGCGCTCGACCCGGCCCTGGCCGTACGGGGCCGGGGCATGGTCCTCGGTATCGACACCGCGGGCGCCGGAGGTCCCGAACGGGCCCGCTCCGCGCAGCGGTACGCCTTCGAGCACGGTCTGATCGTGGAGCTGTGCGGACGCCACGACGAGGTCGTCAAGGTCATGCCTCCGCTGACCATCGACGCCGGCCGGCTCGACCGCGGTCTGGCGGTCCTGCACGAAGGGCTGCGGGTGCGCTGATGCGGAACAGCCGACCGATCCATCGCCCGGTCCGCCGCCCGGTCCGCCGCCCGATCCATCGCCGACTCGTCACACACCGCCGATCCGCCGTCGGCCTCGGCCCCGCCGCTCACCGCACACCAGGGAGGACCCGATGAGTCATCCGACCCGCCGTCACATCATCTCCATCGACGATCTCAGCACCGAGGAGCTGGACCGTATCGTCCGGCGCGGTGTCCAGTACGCGGCCGGTGAGCTGGAGGACGCGCGCCCGCTGCACGACGCCGTCGTCGGCGTACTGTTCCGCAAGACCTCCACCCGTACCCGTACCGCCTTCTCGGCGGGCACACTGCGGCTGGGCGGGCGGCTGATCACCTACGGTCCCGGCGATCTCCAGGAGAACACCGGCGAGAGCGTCGAGGACACCGCCGCCGTGCTGTCCGGGATGATCGACGTACTGGTCGCCCGCACCGCCGGGAGCGAGGCCGAGCTGCGCGCGTACGCGGACCAGCGGCGGATGGCAGTCATCAACGCGATGAGCGCCGACGAGCATCCCACGCAGGCGCTCGCCGATCTCACCACGCTCATGGGCACGTTCGGCCGGATCGAGGGCCTGCGGGTGCTCTATGTCGGTGAGGGCAACAACACGGCGTCCGCGCTGACCCTGGCCCTGTCCCGCTACCGGAACACCGAGCTGTATCTGCGCACACCGCCCGGTTACGGAGTGGCCGGGCACTACCTCGAACGCGCCGCCGTCAACGCCAAGACCACCGGCGCCCGTGTCGAGCAGCGGCACGACATGAACGGGCTGCCGCCGGCCGATGTCATCTACACCACCCGCTGGCAGACCACCGGCACCGCCAAGCCCGACCCGGACTGGCGGCGCCTGTTCGCTCCGTTCCAGGTCGGCCAGGCCGTGATGGCCACCAGTCCCGACGCGCTGTTCATGCACGACCTGCCCGCCCACCGTGGCGAGGAGGTCACGGCCGAGGTCCTCGACGGGCCCGCGAGCATCGCGTTCCGGCAGGCCGAGAACAAGTACCACAGCGCCCGCGCGGTCCTGGAGTGGTGCACGGCCGGCGGCGCGCTCTCCGACGTTCTTTCCCGGGAGGTAGTCCAGCCATGAGTGAAACCGTACTTCTGCCCGCGGGCGGCTGGCGGCTGTGGACGCATTTCTCGCTCCGTGGTCCGGGTTTTCCGGTGTCGGGGGTGTTGGGTTTGGCGCCGGTTGGTCTGGGTGTG
>NZ_FMDK01000088.1 GCF_900091995.1 Streptomyces sp. MnatMP-M17 | reverse complement strand
TCAGCCGCTCCCGCGGCGGGCGCTCCCTCACCCAGCCTGATCCAAACGAAAGACCCTAGCCCGGTGGTCGAGGTCCCGGTCGCGCCGCGAGAGAGGGGCAGCCGCGCACAGCGGGGCCGGACGTCGTCCGTGGAGGACCACTCCGCACAGAAGCACCGGCTGTTTGGGTGTCGAGTTCCCGGACGGCGCCCGTGCGTACGTCTTGCTGGACGGATCGGCAGGTCCGAGCGCGTCGGGGACTGGATCCGTCAGGCGGTCCGACGGGGCGCCCGCGCGGCCTCCCGGCGGGCCGATGCCGAGGCCAGACTGTGACGCATGCGCAGGGCGCCGTCGTGGAGATGGATGGTGCGGGTGGCGAGGCGGGTGAGGGCCGGCCGGTGGGTGGTCATGACCGCTGTCCGGCTCTCGACCAGACGGCCGAGCGCGCGGACGACGAGTTCTTCGGCGGCGTTGTCCAGTCCCGTGGTGGGTTCGTCGAGCAGCACAACGGGGGCGTCGGCCAGCAGGGCGCGGGCGATGCCGACGCGCTGGCGCTGGCCGCCGGACAGTCCGGCGCCTCGGTCGGCGAGCCGGGTGCCCAGGCCATCGGGCAGGCGTTCGGTGAACTCGGTGACCAGGGCTGCCTCTGCCGCCCGGGCGATCTCGCGCGGGCCGGCGTCGGGTCGGGCGTAGCTGATGTTGTCGGCGATGGTGCCGGAGAACAGGAACGTGTCCTGGAGCACGACTGCGATCTGGCGGTGCAGCCAGATGGCGGGGATGTCGGTGAGCGGTAGTCCATCGAGGAGCAGGTGGCCGCGGGTGGGCGGGTAGAGCCCGGCGATGAGGGAGAGCACGGTGGATTTGCCGGAGCCGTTGGGTCCGAGCAGCGCGAGGTGTTCGCCGGGGTGGACGGTGAGGTCGAAGTGGTTCAGGACGGGGCCGCGGCCGTAGTCGAGGGTGATGTCGCGCAGGTCGATTCGGCCGGTGGCGCGGTCGGGCAGGCGCCGGTGTGGTGTCGGGGACGGCGGTGGCTGGTCGAGGATGGCGGCGACGCGTTCCGCGGAGGCCGCGCCCTGGGGGAAGGTGATCGAAAGGCGGGACATCGATCGCATGGGCTTGATCATGTCTTTGAGGTAGCTGGTCACCACGACCAGCAGACCGACGCTCCACCAGTGGTTCACGACACCGAGGCCGCCCGCCCACAGCAGTGCCGCGGTGGCCACCGCGGCGGCGGCTTCGAGCAGTGGAGTGAATCGGGCCCGCAGTTCGACGCTGCGCAGGCCGGCGTCGAGGGTGGTGCTGTTGCCGGCGGCGAAATGCGCGTCGTGCAGATCCTGGCGGCCGAAGGCGTGGATGGTGCGGATGCCTTGAAGGGATTCGGTGACGAAGGCGGCCAGGTGTCCTTCGGCGGCGCGCTGCCGCCGTTCCGTCTGGCGGGTCAACCGGGTGTAGCGGGCGGCCGTGAAGAGTATCAGCGGGGCGCCCCCGATCGCGATCAGCCCCAGGCGCCAGTCAACGGAGAGGATGACGGTGGCGTAGCCCGCGAGGGCCAGCAGTCCGGGCAGAAGTGTGGAGAACAGGTCGACCAGAGCGTCCTGGATCCGGCTGGTGTCGATCGCGACGCGGCTCGTCAGTTCCCCGGCCGCCTGTCTGTCGTGGTAGCTCATGGGGAGCCGTTGCATATGGGCGAACACGTCCGTACGGATCTCCGCGGTGATGCGCTCTCCGGCGCTGTTCATCACACGGTCACCGAGGTAGTCGAAGGCCCCCGAGGCGAGAGTGATCAGCAGCAGTGCGACGGCGGCCACGCTGAGCATGGCCAGCGGGGAATCGCCCACGATGCCCGTGAGCCAGACCAGTGGGCCGCTGGTCCGGCCCTTGAGTACGTTGTCGATGACCAGCGCCAGCGGCCAGGGTGCGGCCAGGTCGGCGATCAGTTCTCCGATGCGCAGTCCCACGCCGAGCATGAGTGTGCCCAGGTGCGGTCGGCCGTAGGAACGGAATCGCCATAGGTGTCGCATCATTCCCACGTCGTCTTGGCGGGCCCTCATCTGCCCACCTCCCCGGTCAGGTCCGCGCGGGCGGCGTCTTTGAGGGCTGTGTTGCTCGCGCCTGGGCGTATGCCGTGCTCGGCCATGGCGGTCAGCACCACCGGCGCGAGTCCTGGGTCGGCACGCGTGATCGCGGACAGCAGCCGGGAGAACTGGCGGCGCTCGTTCAAGGCGTCCTTGGTCAAGGCGTCCTTGGTCAGCTGAGCGGCATGGGCACCGGCATCGGCCGACTCCATGCCGCGCAGCAGCGCCGCATCGAAGCGCGCCGCGTCGGCACCCGTATCGATGACCCGCTCACGAGCGGACCAGCATGCCGATGCCCACACGGTGCCGTCGGCGTGCGGGTCCTGGTCCCGCCCGCCCAAGAAGTGCGCCATTGTCCACCGGGGCTGAAGTTTGCGGCGCCGCTGGTCCCACTCGGCGATGGCCGCGCGGTGCCAGCCGTAGATGTCCGGGGTGCCCAGCAGGATGGCCGTGAAAACATCTGCTGTGCCCTCGTCCAGGGCGACCTTCAAGTTGGTCTGCTGCGCCGGGGGACGCAGCCGGTTGAGCCGGAAGTCCGCGGTGTGCCGGCACAGATGATGGCCGACCTCGTGACAGATGATCGCGGCGTTGTGCGCGGGGGCGTGGAAATACCGGCTGCCGTCCGGTGCCGGGACGAATCCGGCGCCGCCCCCCAGATGGATCTCACCCGCACAGCTGAGAGCGGCGGGCTCGTCCGTGAGTGACGCCCTGGGAAGCCGGTAATGCCCTCCGTGCCAGCGGCGGGGCTGGTTGTGCATCCCGATTCTGACCAGCAGATGAGGGAGAGGGTGGCCGAGCAGGGCTGAAGCGAACCGCAGGGCACGCTGGACGTGGAAGGCCGCGTTGGTCACGCCGAATGCTCGGGCCTGCCGCTCTGCGGCGGCGTCTGCCAGGGGGCCGCCACCGGCCGCGGGGTCGAACATCAACGTGGAGCCGTCGAACAGCCGCCCGCCGCGCTCGTCACGGACCGTGGCCTCGGGCAGCACCACTTCGGCCGGCCGCAGTTCAAGGACGTCCAGGGCGGCTTCGTGCAACTCACCGGGCCGGGGACGCCCGTCAGGTATGTAGACGATCACCGGTATCACGGGGCATCAGCCCCAGGCAGCAGCGTCGGCGAAGGGTCCCGTCGTGGCGGCGGTCTGCCGGGCCGGCGCACGCACCAGGAGGTCCACGGCCGCGCCGTTTGCCAGCTGTGGCGGGGACAGGACCGGCAGTCCCGTGGCCGCGTGTGCTTCCTGGGAGGCAAGGGGGCTGGCGGTGACCAGGCCACTCACCATACGGACCGGGACCCCCAGTCCCTGGAGGATCGTCACCCCGGCCACCGCGTCCAGCGCGTTGGCCGCCGCCAGTACGACACCGTGGGCGAATCCGGGCAGGCACTCGGCAAGCGCCCGTGTCTCGGACTGCAGCAGCCCGTCGGCTATCTCCAGGACGACTGCGTCCGCACCGTCGTCGACCAGGGCATCGCGGATGGCGATCATCGTGGTCCGCAGCCGCTCGACCGGATAGCCGAACGTGGATGACATGCCGAAGTCGAGGAATTCGGCTACAGTGCTGGCGCCCGCGTCGATGTACATCCAGCGGTCCTTGCCGCTGCCGGAACCGGTGACCTTGCCCGCACCGGCAGCCAGTCCGGCTCGCGTCCAGCCGGACACCATGGCCGACGCCGTCGTGGTCTTGCCCGCGTTCATCGACGAGCCGAGCACGACCAGAGTGCCCCACTCGGGCGCCGTGTGCGGCGACGGCGTCCGCGCGTAGTGATCCAGCGACAGTGGCATCCCGGACCGGTCGTTCAGCGTGCCGATCACCTTCAACTCGGTCGGTGGGAGCCGTCGCGTATGCGCCGAGGCGACCGTTCCCACAAGGCCGCCCGCCGTCAGCAGATGAACGTGGGGCCCGGTCGGCAGGTAACCCTCGTAGAAGTCCGTGGCATACCGGTTGCCGTACGCACCCACGACAATGTCGCCCGAGTAGAGACGGACGCGCCGACCGTGGACATCCTCCAGATGGTCGAGCTCGCCCAGGTGGACCACGGTGGCAACCACGAGATCCCCGAGCTGCGGTTCGCGAACCGACCCACCGGGTACGGTCGCGTCCCGGTCGTGGATTCTGCGTGTCACATAGCCCCACTTGGCCCCGGCAAAGTCTCTCATCACAGATCCCTCACGGTGCGGGTCGGGCCCGTTCCGGCGCCCGAACGAGTGGTCGTCCATTCGATCGCTCACACCCATGTTCCGTGCTCCCGCGATCGATCGCATTGTGGTGGTGGCTCTGGCGATGACCGGCGAGGCGAAAGTCCAGGGCCAGGGCGGGAGTCCGCAGGTCCCAAAAAATTCCCGGCGGGTGCGGTGGTCAAGGTGCTGCCGCAGGACCTACCGGGAAAGCTGAGAATTCGAGCAGACTCCCGCCGGGCCTGGATTCGTGTATGACACACCCAAGCCCTGGCGGCACAAAGGCGGGCAACACAGAGACAAGAAAGGGCAACAGAGCACGCAAGGGCACCGCGCAAGAAGAACCGATGGCGCGAAGACGCTCTCGCGCTCCCGTCTGACACTGTCTGACGACGGTCCGTCAGCCTTTGCGGGTAAGCCCCACCATCGGCGGACACGGAACTATAAGTACAGCAGCAAAGCACGGCAACCGCTGCGACTGACAGTGACCGTCAACAACCCTGCACGTTCTTCCGGAACGCATGGTCGCGAAGCATTTCCAGCCACCCCGCAACGACCGCCGAACTCTTCGTCGACGGCGGCCTGGCCCAGGTCCGATCGATCGCGCCCGCTGAGGAGCGGGCGTCAGCGATTCATCGGCGATTCGTCAGCGATCGTCCAGCTTCGGAGCGAGCAGATTCAGGGCTTCCTCCCAGTCGAAGTGGGCCCCGGCCGCGGCCGAGTCGGGCTGGTGAGGCGTGTGCGTTCCGATCAGGACGTCCATCTCGCGCAGCCGGTCGAGACTCTGCCGGTACGCGGGATGGGCGGCCTGGGCCGCGTTCAGATACGGGAGTACGGCAGTGGGGACGCCCAGACCGTACGCCTCGCACAAGATGCCCACGGCCAGCGTGTCGGAGATACCCGCCGCCCACTTGTTGATCGTGTTGAACGTGGCCGGCGCCACCGCTATCGCATCCGGAGGCGGCAGTGGACGCGGGTCTCCGGGGCCGCGCCAGGCGGAACGGATCGGATAGCCCGTCCGCGCGGTGATCGCCTCGGCGTCGATGAAGGCCAGCGCTCGCGGAGTGGCGATCACTCCCACGTCCCACTGCCGCTCCTGCGCCGCGGCGATCAGCGTGGTGACATCGCCCGCGATGCCCGCCGCGCAGACCACGACATAGAGAAACGGTTTCCCGCGCGGATCGTGCGGATCGCGCGGATCGCGCTGCTCAGTCATGAAGAGCTTTCCGTTGGAGTGGCAGTGCCTTCTACAGCGAGAACCTCGCCCGGTCGGACCTGTTCGTAGAGCCACTCGGCGTCGACGGAGCGCAGGCCGATCCAGCCGTGGGTGGCGTCGACGCGGCCGGGTGCGCTCTCGTTGTACGTCATGGCGACGACGTAGTTCGTGCGGTTGTCCGGCGCGCGCAGCTCGATGACCCACGGGAGCGTGACCTCGTACTCGCCACCCATGTCCTTGCCGGTGCCCATGCCGTCGGCGGGCATCCGCTTGGTGCGGTACTTGGCGACGACGGTCATCCGGCCCTGAGGCGTGAGTCCTTCGGCCGTGCCCGAGGAAATGGGCAGCTCACGGTCGGCAACGGTCAGCAGCCGACGCGCGAGATCGGCCGTGCCCACCGGGGGTGCCGGCGAGGCCGTGCCCGCCGAGGACGCCGTATCCGCCGGGATGGCACGCTCCTGGGTGGTTTGGCCACCGACGTCGGCGGTCAGGGCGAAGACGAGAACTCCGACCGCCGCGGCGGCGCCACCCGCCAGCACCGCTCCTCGGCGGCGCGCACGGCGGCGTATGGCACGGCGCCGGATCTCCGAACCCGGGATCGACGGAGGTGTCTCGTGTTCCTGGGCCAATTCCCGCAGCGTAGTGGTGAGTTCATCGGACACGGCCGTCCTCCTTCTCACCCTGCTCATCGGCGTCGCCCACGGACAGATGCCGGGCGAGCGCTGCCCGGCCGCGCGCCAGACGGGCCTTGACGGTTCCGACCGGAGCGCCGGTTTCGGAGGCTACCCGCTCCACGCTCAGGTCGCACAGATGGTGCAGTACGACCGCCGTGCACTGGGCCTCCGGCAACTGCCGCAGCGCCGCGACCAGTGCGGTGCGCTCGGGATCCGGGCCCGGTGTGTGTTCAGGCGCGGGATCACGCCGTACCAGCTCCAGCCAGCGGCGCGCCCGGCGCCAGCGGCTCACCGCGAGCCGCATGGCCACCGTACGGATCCACGCCTCGGGCGCCTCGTCTGCGAGGAAGCTCTGCCGCCGGTCCCAGGCCCGTACGAACGCCTCCTGGACCACGTCCTGCGCCTCGCCGTGATCCCCGGTCAGGGCGTACAACTGGCCGGTCAGCCGAGGGAACGCGGACGCGTAGAAGGCGTCGAACTCGTCCTCGGTCATGCCCCCGCCCCGCCGCTCTCCCCGGCACCGAACTTCTCGGTTCCGTGTGCAACCCGGTCGGCCCCGTCGTGCGTACAGGTCGCGTACATCGAAACACAACAGGGGGAACTCCATGACCTCGGGAGTCAGGACCAGTCGTCTCGCCCGCGCCTTGAGCGCGGCGGCCCTATGCGCGCTCGCACTCGCAGGCTGCTCGGCACAAGCAGACGCGGGTACGAGCACGGGCGCCGACGATCAGAAACAACAGCCCGCCGCCGCGGACCAAGCGCACCGGGCCAGTCCCCGGGCGGAACCTACGGCTTCCACGGCCTCGACGGCCTCAACAGTCCCGGTGCCGGCCGCGTTCAAGGGCGTACGGATCAATATCGCCGACCGGCAGACCGTCGGCGTCGGCATGCCCATATCGGTCACCTTCGACCGCCCGGTCCCGGCCACCGAACGGGCCGCCGTGGAACGGCTGCTGACGGTCGAGACCACGACGGGCGTCACCGGATCCTGGAGCTGGATCAAGGACCGCAATCTGCTCGACGGACAGCGTGTCGACTACCGGCCGCGCGACTTCTGGAAGCCGGGCACGGAAGTGACCGTACGGGCGGGCTCCGGCGGCTCCGGCAGTCCCGGCAGTCCCAGCCACTCCAACCGCTCAGGCCTCACCCGGCACTTCACCGTCGGCCGCTCGCTCGTCGCCACCGTCGACGTACGCACCCACACCATGACCGTCGAGAAGGACGGCACCACCCGGCGCGTCCCCATCACCGCGGGCGCGCCCGGGATGGACACCTGGAACGGCACCATGGTCGTCTCCGACAAACAGCGCCGGGTGCTGATGGACTCCCGTACGGTCGGCTACGGCGACGCGTACAAGGGCTACTACGCCTACGCCGTCCACCTCACCACGTCCGGCACCTATCTCCACGAGAACCCGAAGGCGGACACCTACGCGGGCCGGCAGAACGTCACCCACGGCTGTGTCGGACTCGCGACGGACGGCACCGCCCGGCGCTTCTACGAGGAGGTCATCCCGGGTGATGTGGTGCGGGTCACCGGATCCACGGAGACCGTGGCGGCGGGCAACGGATACGGGGACTGGAATCTCGGTTGGGACGAGTGGCGGGCGGGGAGCGCACTACGCTGACTTCGGTGACCGTGACACCTGTAAAGGCCGTATAGGTCAAAAGTTGCGCACGCTTTAAAGTGTCCGCATGGGCATGCGCATGGGCGATCACGATTACAGCGGAACGGATTGGGAGACCGCGGTCCTCGACGGAGGCCCCGCGGACGGGGTACGGATGCGGGTCGCCGACCGGCCCGCCGTGGTGCAGGTGACATATCCCTGCGAGGTGGACGGGCCGGCGGGCGGAGCGCAGGTGGAGGCGCTGTACGTGTACCGGCGCGATCCGCGCGTACAGGAGCAGCCACTGCGGTACGGGTTCGACCAGGCGAGCCCCTGACACAGCGGAAGGGCCGGAGCCGGTTCGGTGGGCAGTACCAGGGAAGGGCTGCCCGCCGAACCAGGTCGGTCCGCGGTACGACGTACACCCAGGCGGCCACACAGCCACGCGACCACACGACCACATGGGATCAGGCGCGACCAAGCGCGATCAGACATGGCGGACCGGCGCGTGGCGCACAGGAGCGCGCGCCGCCCGGTCGGTGAGCTGTCCGACCATCAGCCGGACCACGGTGACGACATCGGGATCGTCGACGAAGTAGACCTGTCTGCGGCCTTCGCGCCGCGACCGTACGAGCCCGGCCAGCTTCAGCTTGGTCAGATGCTGGCTCACGGCGGGAAGCGCGCCGCCCACCCGCTCCGCGAGCCCGGTGACATCGCTCTCGCCCTGGGCCAGCACCCATACGATATGCAGCCGCGCCGACGACGCCAGCAGCCCGAACGCGGCAGCCGCTTCCGCGAGCACCTCTGCGGACGGGTCTCCGGAGCCACCGACCTCTGCCGTCACGATCGCTCTCCCGTCCCGCGCGGACCCGACGGCTCAGTCTAGGCGTCGGGTCCGGGGACGGGCCCGGAGCGTTGGGGCGCACCTGGAGCGGAGCGCATACGGCGAAGAGGAGCTCGTACGGCCCAGGACCCAGGCCCCAGCGGGTCAGGGCCTCACCGTTCGGGCCCCAGCGAGTCAGGCGAGTCAGGACTGCGCAGGCGGATCGTTCCGCTCGACGATCGTGCCGGTCACGACGCGACGACCGGACGCGGCGGACTCCGACGCCTGGCTCTGCCCGCTCTGGCCCTGCCCGCTCCGACTCTGGCCGCCCTCGTCCTCCTTCTTCAGCGCCTTCGTCTCACTCTTGAGTATCCGCGCGGCCTTGCCCGCCGAACGGGCCAGCTCAGGCAGCTTCTTGGCGCCGAGCAGAACGACGATGACGATGAGGATCAGGGCCACTTCGCTCAAGCCGAACATCAGATCTGCTCTCTCCCGGGATCGGACGGGACCGGTCATAGGTATCTACAGTGCTGTAGAACTATCTCCTACCGTACGACCGTCCAACAAGACCACTTTCCGGCCCGGCCGCCAGACCACCGTCACGCCACCGCCGCCCCGCCACACCACCGGTCACGCTACGCGGGCGCCGTGAACTACGTGGGAACTCCCAGTGCCCTCTTCGACGAGCGGTACCGCGTGATCAGCACCGGACGCATCCAGCGCATGGGCGCGGGGAAATTGCTCACCAGAGGCGCGTAGCCCGGGACCTCCTCCGGGTCCTCCATCAGGCCGAACACCAGATGGGGCCCGGTGTGCGGGGCTCCGCCAACGATCGCCGACCGCAGCCTGCCGACTTCGGCGTCCGGCAGCTCCGGCATCAACTCCTTGATGAGGGCTTCCTCTTCATCGAAATGCCTGTTCAGAACGGATTTGACCCGCTGCGTCGAGGGCAGCCCGGACAGCGCGGCCTGGCCCACGACCACCAGGGCCGCGTCCCGTTCGCCCGTGACCTGCTGGGCGGCGATCGCGTCGACCGTCCTGGTGAGTTCATGCAGCTCGGCATCGAGCGCTTCGAGCGCGAAACCCAGCCCGCCGATCCTGGCGGCATCGCCGGGAACGAGCTCACGCAGCACCGGCCAGAGCAGCACGTCCTCGCTCGCGTGGTGGCGGCGGACGGACTCGATCAGCCAGCGAGCGGTGTTGACGAGCACCTTGACGTCGACGGGCTCACCGCTGGCGAGGCGCCCGAATGATTCGGATACGAGGGCGGTGCCCCGACGCAGAATCGTGTGCACGGCGAGCAACTCTTCATACATGCATGACCGTTCGGCGCAGAGCTTGGGTGGAGCAGCCATCGCGTATTCCTGCCTGTCCCAAAAATTGGGGTTGGTATTTGGGGTAATATTTGGGGTAAAAGAGAGAGTATTGAGAGCATCGTTCCCGCAGTGAATACCCACCAGATATAAGTTATGTGTCATGGCCGCCGAGACCCGTCGCGACATCGGCGACGCGGCCCGGCGGCTCTTTACTGGAGTGCGGCTATGCGCGGGCGCTGACCGCCGTCGTGGGCATCGCGCGCCGAGCCGGGCGGCAAGGAAACCGTGCGATTGATACGGAATTCAGAGGATGGACCTTCCGCAATCGCCCTGTCGGCACACCGCACGCGTCTCGGCAATGAGGAGTACGGCGAATCCATCGCCATCCCCTACAGCACCCTGCCGGTGCATGAAAACGCGGCAGAACTCCGAGAGGAAAGCACCTCTCTTTACTTCTCTGCCCTCCGGGAGATCGCCTCACACCTCGACAGCCTCGGTGCTCACCGGGACCGCCCCCCCGCTGTGGCCACGAGGATCCTGATCGACGTACGGGAGCTATCCACAGGCTGGTTGTCCACAGGCTGAGGGGGAGGCCGACGGGATGTCAGGGTTCCGGCGCAGAATGGGGGCATGAATCAGATGGCCGGTTCGATGCCGGAGTGGGAGAAGCGCTTCCGGGCGCCGCGGGTTTCGCTGCCGGACTGGGCGGAGGACGCGCCGGAGCGAGCGCTGTTCGTGTCCAATGCGACGGGGACGTATGAGCTGTACGCATGGGATCGCGCGACCGGCGCCCAGCGGCAGGTGACGGACCGGCCGAACGGGACGACGGACGGGGTGCTCTCGCTGGACGGTGAGTGGATCTGGTGGTTCTCGGACACGGACGGGGACGAGTTCGGGGTGTGGATGCGCCAGCCGTTCACGCCCGGGGAGAGCGGGGCCGGGACCTCCGGTCTCCCGAGCCTCTCCGGTCTCGATGAGCCGGCGGCGCCGGGGCTCGCTCCCTCCTATCCGGCCGGGCTCGCGCTCGGACGGGACGGGACGGCGGTCGTCGGGCGGTCGACCGACGAGGACGGCACGACGCTGCATGTCGTACGGCCCGGGGAGGCGCCCGTCGAGATCTACCGGCACCGGGAGTCGGCCGGAGTCGGGGATCTGTCGTACGACGGCACGCTGCTCGCGATCGAGCACACCGAGCACGGGGACGCGATGCACTCGGCACTGCGGGTGCTGCGGCTGGACGGTTCGGTGGTGGCGGAGCTGGACGACACCGAGGGCGGCACGCGTGAGCTGGGCCTGGAGGTGCTGGGCTTCGCGCCGGTGGCCGGCGACAGCCGGCTGCTCGTCGGGCATCAGCGGCGAGGTCGCTGGGAGCCGGTCGTCTGGGATCCGCTGACCGGCGAGGAGACCGATCTCGCCGTCGAGCTGCCCGGGGACATCAGCGCCGAGTGGTATCCGGACGGGTCGGAGCTGCTGATCGTGCACAGCTTCGAGGGCCGCAGCGAGCTGTGGCGTTATGACTTCGCCAAAAGTGCGCTGATCGAGGTGGAGACTCCGGCGGGGACGGTGTCGGGAGCGACGGCCCGGCCGGACCGCAGCGTGGAGTATCTCTGGTCGTCCGCGGCCGAGCCGCCGCGGGTACGGTCCACGGCGGGCGGCGTCGTGCTCGATCCGCCGGGGATGACGGCGCCCGCCTCGGTGCCGGTGGAGGACGCGTGGGTCGAAGGTCCGGGCGGCAGGATCCACGCGCTGGTGCAGCGGCCGGCGGGCGAGGCTCCGTTCCCGACGGTCTTCGAGATCCACGGCGGTCCGACCTGGCACGACAGCGACGCGTTCGCCGCGGGACCCGCCGCCTGGGTCGACCACGGCTTCGCGGTCGTCCGGGTCAACTACCGCGGATCCACGGGCTATGGGCGCGAGTGGACGGACGCGCTCAAGCACCGCGTCGGGCTGATCGAGCTGGAGGACATCGCGGCGGTCCGGCAGTGGGCGGTGGACTCCGGTCTGGCCGATCCGGCGAAGCTGGTCCTGGCGGGCGGCTCATGGGGCGGCTATCTGACTCTGCTCGGGCTCGGCACCCAGCCGGACGCCTGGGCCGTGGGGCTGGCGGCGGTGCCGGTCGCCGACTATGTGACGGCGTACCACGACGAGATGGAGGCGCTCAAGGCGATGGACCGCACCCTGCTGGGCGGTACGCCGGAGGAGGTGCCGGAGCGTTTCGAGGCGTCGTCGCCGCTGACCTATGTCGACGCGGTCCGGGCTCCGGTCTATATCTCGGCGGGAGTGAACGACCCTCGCTGTCCGATCCGCCAGGTGGAGAACTATGTGGACCGCCTGGCCGCCCGAGGCGCGGTCCATGAGGTGTACCGCTATGACGCGGGCCATGGGTCGCTGGTCGTGGAGGAACGGATCAAGCAGGTCAGGCTGGAGCTGGACTTCGCCACAAGACATCTGAAGTAGACGAGACATCTGAAGCAGAGGAGGAAGACGCGGGGGAAGACGCAGGGGCTGGGCCCAGAGACGGGCCCGGGTCCGGGTCCCCGGGTCCGGGCCTCAGCGAGGACCGGAGACCGCGAGGTCGCGAGGCACAGGAGTGGAGGGCCAGGAGCCGGGCCGGGCGGAAGTGGATGGCGGGACCCGGGAAGTGGCGGGACCCGGGAAGTGGGCGGGAAGGAGCGTTCCGTACGGTGGAGGCGTGTACCGATTCCTGGTGACTCCGCGCTGGTGGGGAATCAATGCCTTCGTTCTGCTGGCGATCCCCTTCTGCATCTTCATGGGGACCTGGCAGCTCGGCCGCTTCGAGGACCGCGTCAGCACCCACCAGGCCGCACAGGAGCGGCCGGATCCCGGGGAGCGGGCCGCGGTGGCGGTGCAGACGCTGCTGCCCGTCGATCAGGAGACGTCGGGTCGTCATGTCACGGCGACAGGACGGTACGGAGATCAGTTCCTGGTTCCGGACCGGGTGCTGGACGGCAGGAACGGCTCGTACGTACTGACCATGCTGCGTACGGACGGCGGCAAGGCGCTGCCCGTGGTGCGCGGATGGCTGGCCGAGGGCAGGAAAGCGCCCGCGCCGCCGGCCGGTGAGGTCAGTGTGACCGGCGCGCTCCAGGCCTCCGAGTCCGTCGGATCCGACGGCGTGCGGGCGGGCGGCGGTCTGCCTCAGGGACAGCTCGCCATGATCAGTGCGGCGTCGCTGGTCAATGTCGTGCCGTACGAGGTGTACGACGCGTGGATCACCGTGACGCGGGCGTCGGACGGGCTGCTGCCGGTGCCCGCCGCCGCACCGCAGAACTCAGGGCTGGACCTCAAGGCGTTCCAGAACCTCGGCTACACCGGTGAGTGGTTCGTCTTCGCCGGCTTTGTGATCTTTATGTGGTTCCGGCTGTTCCGGCGCGACGCGGAGGCGGTCAAGGACCGGGCGCTGGGACTGGAGACCGCCGCGTAGGCCACCGCCGCGCAGGCCCTGTGCGGTCGACCGGTCGACGGGCGGCCAGAGCCCCAGGTGGCCGACATCATCCCGAGGCCGTGGCCAACGCCCGTTCCGCTTGAGCGGCCCGGCCACCGCGACCACCGGACCGCTACGGCGCGTTGAGGACGCCCGTTCGGTAGATCGTGCCCGCGCAGGCGTTGGGGATCGTCGCCTCGGCGACCGGTGCGCCCGGCTCCGGGGTGTGGACGACAGAGACGGTGCCGTCCATCGTGCCGCCCTCGGTGAGGAGCTGAGGCTCCGCGTTCGTTCCCGTACCCGCTCCGGCGTCGGTGCCCGTACCGGTGCCACCGCCCGTGCCCGCGCCCGCCGAGCTGTCGCCCGACGGTGTGGGATCCGGGGAGGCGCCGGTGGTCGGACAGCTCTCCGCCGGTACCCAGGCGAACTTCACCTCGTACGCGCTGTTCGGCGCCAGCGTCACCGCCGCCGCTTCCAGGGACGGATCGGGCAGGCCGGTGGCCGCGTCGCCCGCCGTGTGCGTCACGACGGTGATCTTGGCCTTGTCGGCCGCGCCTCCGGTCTGGAAGTCGACCGTGCCGCGGCCGGTGACCGAGCAGTCGGTGCCCGAGGCATTGGCGACGCGGAAGGTGCCGTACACCTTGCCGCCGGAGTCGGGCGCGCCGGCTTCGGCGACGGTGATTTGGAGCTGGTTCGGCGCGCAGGTGGGCAGGGACGAGGACTGGGTGCCGCCGCCCGGATCGGCCGTACCGGCGGTGCCGCCCTCGGCCGTACCGCCCGAGGCGGTGTCCTCCGGCTTGGCCACCTTGTCCGGGTCGTCCGCGTCGGGAGACACCTGGTCGGCGGGATGGTGCGGATCCTCGCCCGCGCCGCCGCCGGAGTCCTTGCTCGTGCCCGTACCGCCCTGGGCCTGCTCGCCGTGGCCGGCGTTGACGGAGTGGTCGTCCGCCGTGCCGCCGGAGTTGGCGACATGCACGAACGCGGGCACCGCCGTACCGAACAGCAGTGCCGCGGCGGCCATACCGACGACGGCCTGGCGCTTTCTGGCCCGCCTGGTCGGTACCGCCTTGCGGAGATGGTCGAGGGCGCCCTCGGACGGCCGCAGATCGTCCACGGCGCCATGCAGCAGACGGCGCAGCGCCAGCTCGTCCATGTCGAGGCCGTCGAGGCTTCCGCCCACGTCCCCGTCCAGGTCACGGCCCGGCTCGCCGCCGAGGTCGGCGTTCAGATGGCCGGCGTCTCCGCCGGCATCACCGCCCGGCTCATGGCTGCCCGTACTGCCCTTGGCGCCACCGGCGCCACTGACACCGCCGATGCCGCCGGCGCCGGTCTCACCACCAGCACCACTGGCACCGGCGCCGCCGTCTCGACTACCGCCACTTCCACTGCTGCTGCCGGCACCCGTATGACCGAGGCCGCTCAGCTCGTTATCCGGCCCGTTGTTCACAATTCCGTTCCCAGTCAGGTCGTTCAACGGCGCGTCCGGCCCGGTCGCCCTGTCGGGCCCGTCCTGCCGGTCCTTCCGCGCACTCATGCCGTGGCCTCCATGGCGACGCGCAGCGCCTTGATGCCGCGCGAGCCGTACGCCTTCACCGAGCCCAGTGATATCCCAAGAGTCTCGGCGACCTGCGCCTCGGTCATGTCCGCGAAGTACCGGAGAACCAGCACCTCGCGCTGCCGCCGCTGCAATCCGCGCATCGCCTTGATCAGCGCGTCCCGCTCCAGCTGGTCGTACGCGCCCTCCTCCGCGCTCGCCATGTCCGGCATCGGCTTGGAGAGCAGCTTCAGACCGAGGATGCGCCGGCGCAGGGCTGACCGGGAGAGGTTCACCACGGTCTGCCGCAGATACGCGAGCGTCTTCTCCGGCTCCCGTACACGGTTGCGCGCGGAGTGCACCCGGATGAAGGCCTCCTGGACGACATCCTCGCAGGAGGCCGTGTCGTCCAGCAGCAGAGCGGCGAGACCGAGCAGCGACCGGTAGTGGGCGCGATAGGTCTCCGTGAGGTGATCGACGGTGGTACCCGCTGCCATCGCGCCGTCAGCGCCCTCGCGCTGGGACGGCAGACGTGCGGAACGCGCGGCGGGCATGGGCGCGATCACCGGCATACCGCCGGGTGTACGGGGCCGCCGGAGCGGACGCACCGCCGCGCCGCGTACCGGGACGATCGCTGTGATGTCGAGAACCTCTGCCACGCCTGTTGGACACGCTTCCCCCCGTCAGGGTTGTACGCGCACGTCACCCCATTTGACGCTGCACCAATTGCCGTCATGCGTACCCGATCTCCCCCTATGCCCCAATTCTCGCGACACCGCGAAGGGGTGACCGCAGAGACGCTTCCCGGCCGGTCAGCGGTTGCGGTGTTCTCGCAGGAAAGACAGACGGGCAACGTCGAACAAGACAACGTCCCAGTTCAAGCCGGTGTGACCATGAACCTGACCAAAGGACGTTCACAGATCCTACAAAGTTTTAGGGTTCAACGGCTTCTGATTTTCGTCGACTTTTGAGCCACAGTTGAGGTTTCTCGCGGTTACGGCAAAGAACCGTGACCAGGGTCACTGCTACGGCTTCGGCTACTACGGCCGCTACGGTTTCGACAGTTCCAGGGCGATGGCCTCGGCGATCTGAGCCGTGTTCAGGGCCGCGCCCTTGCGGAGATTGTCGCCGCAGACGAAAAGCTCCAGCGCCCTGGGGTCGTCCAGCGACCGCCGTACGCGCCCCACCCAGGTCGGATCCGTCCCCACCACATCCGCGGGCGTCGGGAAGTCGCCCGCGCCCGGGTTGTCGAACAGCACCACGCCCGGCGAGGTCGCCAGGATCTCGTGCGCCCGGCCGACGGTGATCTCCTGCTCGAAGCGCGCGTGCACGGTGAGCGAGTGCGCGGTGATCACCGGGACATGGACACAGGTCGCCGTCACGCGCAGACCGGGCAGGTCGAGGACCTTTCTGGTCTCGTCGCGTATCGCCATCTCGTCCGAGGACCAGCCACCGTCCTGCGGCGCACCGGACCAGGGCACGACATTGAGCGCCAGCGGAGCGGAGAAGGGACCGGTGGTGTCACCGACCGCGCGGCGCACATCGCCGGGATGCGTGCCCAGTTCCGTACCGGCGACGAGGGAGAGCTGGTCGCGCAGGGCGGTGATGCCGTCCTGGCCGGCGGCGCTGACCGCCTGGTACGAGGAGACCACCAGCTCGCGCAGTCCGAACTCGGCGTGCAGGGCGCCCACCGTGACGATCATCGACAGTGTCGTGCAGGCCGGGCTCGCGACAATTCCACGCGGCCGGGACCGTACCGCGTGCGGATTGAGCTCGGGGACGACCAGCGGTACGTCCGGATCCATCCGGAAGGCGGCCGAACTGTCCACGACGACCGCGCCCTTGGCGGCGGCGACGGGCGCCCATCGGGCGGACACCTCGTCCGGTACGAGGAACACCGCGACGTCGACGCCGTCGAGCGCCTCTTCGGTGAGGCCGACGATCTCGGTCGGCTCGCCGCGCACGGAGAGCTTGCGGCCCTCGGTGCGCGGCGAGGCGATCAGCCGGATGTCGCCCCAGACGTCGGCGTGCTGGGAGAGGATCTGGAGCATGACGGCGCCGACGGCCCCGGTCGCACCCACGACCGCGAGCGTCGGCCGGCCGTTCACGGCGCGGCGCTCCCGCGTCTGCCCCCGACGTCGCCGTACGACCGGCTTCCGCGCGGCCGGTTCATCGGCCGGTGCCTCCGTAGACCACGGCCTCGTCGGAATCGCTGTCGAGACCGAAGGCGGTGTGCACCGCCCGTACGGCCTCGGTGACATCGTCCGCGCGCGTGACCACGGAGATCCGGATCTCGGAGGTCGAGATCAGCTCGATGTTCACACCCGCGTCCGACAGCGCCTCGAAGAAGCTCGCGGTGACGCCCGGGTTGGTCTTCATGCCCGCGCCGACGAGGGAGATCTTGGCGATCTGGTCGTCGTAGCGCAGCGACTCGAACCCGATCGTCGACTTCGTCTTCTCCAGCGCGTCGATGGCCTTGCGGCCCTCGGTCTTCGGCAGCGTGAAGGAGATGTCGGTCAGTCCCGTCGCCGCGGCGGAGACGTTCTGGACGACCATGTCGATATTGATCTCGTTGTCGGCGATGGCTCGGAAGATCGTCGCGGCCTCGCCGGGCTTGTCGGGGACGCCGACGACCGTGATCTTCGCCTCGGAGGTGTCATGGGCGACACCGGAGATGATGGCCTGCTCCACCGTGCGGTCCCCTTGCGGCTCGTTGCTGACCCATGTGCCCTGAAGCCCCGAGAACGAGGAACGGACATGGATCGGAATGTTGTAACGGCGTGCGTACTCGACGCACCGGTGCAGCAGCACCTTGGAGCCGGAGCTGGCCAGCTCCAGCATGTCCTCGAAGGAGATCCACTCGATCTTCCGGGCCTTCGTCACGACCCGCGGGTCGGCGGTGAAGACACCGTCCACATCGGTGTAGATCTCACACACCTCCGCGTCCAGTGCGGCTGCGAGCGCAACGGCGGTGGTGTCGGAACCGCCGCGTCCCAGTGTGGTGATGTCCTTCTTGTCCTGGGACACACCCTGGAACCCGGCGACGATGGCGATATTGCCCTCGTCCAGCGCCGTACGGATCCGGCCCGGCGTGACATCGATGATGCGCGCTTTGTTGTGGACCGAGTCGGTGATGACGCCCGCCTGGCTGCCGGTGAACGACTGGGCCTCGTGGCCCAGGTTTTTGATCGCCATCGCCAGCAGGGCCATGGAGATCCGCTCTCCGGCGGTCAGCAGCATGTCGAACTCACGCCCGGCAGGGATCGGGGACACCTGCCCTGCGAGATCGATCAACTCGTCCGTCGTGTCGCCCATCGCCGAAACCACGACGACCACTTGATGGCCGTTCTTCTTGGCATCGACGATTCGCTTGGCGACCCGCTTGATGCCCTCGGCATCGGCTACGGAGGAGCCTCCGTACTTCTGCACGACAAGGCCCACGTGCGCTCCTCGCTCAGTTCATCACTACTGTCGGCACAGTTTAACGAGCGACCGCACGACGACTCGGACATATCACATCGTGAGATGTTCCGCTCACTCAGTGATCATCGAGGACTGGCCGCCGCCCGCTCGGTGAGGATGCATGCCCCGGCTGAACAGCACCACGCAAAAAAGTGGGACGCGTCACACAGCAGGGCTAGGGTCTTTCGTTCGGATCAGGCCGGATCAGGGAGCGCCCGCCGCGGCAGCGGCTGATGTCGGCGTTGGTGCCGTGGATCGCAAGGCGGAGGAGGGAGGCGACGCGGAGCGTCGTCGACTGACGTCAACGCGCTGGTCAGCCGATCGGGCGGCGTATCTCTTCGCGCGCCTTCAGGACCGTCCGCGCTGTCGCTTCGAGGTCGATGGTGCCGGGGTCGGGCTCGGTGTCCACGGGGGTGAAGATCGCGACGCCGGCGACCGTGTTCTCGTCGCCCCATGCGCACACAGGGACGACGAAGGTGGCGGCCCCCTCCTCGGAGAGCATGACGGTGCACGTCAGGTCGGTGTCGGAGCCGGGCGGAGTGACGTGCTTCCGAGGGCTGAGTTCCTTCAGACCACCCTTCTGTATCCCGTCCAGCGTGCTCGTCACCTCCAGCGCCGGGTTCTTGAACTGGCCGTACATGCCGGCCAGGCTGAGCCCACCGGAGTTGTCGGCAGCGGCGTACATGCCCAGGGACGTCTTCACATTCCGCGAAATCAGGGTGTCGCGGAGATCCTCCTTCCTCACCTCACCGTTCATCTGCTCGGTCACGTCGTCGAGCCGCTTGTACTCGTTGTCCAGCAGTTTCTTCGGAACCGTGAGGCGGTACTCGGCGGCGGGGAACTTGCTCGCGGAGGCCACCGCGTCGCCGGCCTTGTTGCCGACATAGGCGAGGGCCGCGACGAGCGCGATCGAGCCGGTGACAATGCCGAAAATCAGCCCGGTCCGCCTCTTGCGCGGAGGCGGACCCACCGGCGGCTGCCCCCAGGAGCCCTGGCCGGCGTACGACGCGTACGCCTGGGGAGGCTCCTGCCCCTGCGGGTACGGCAGCCCGTGCGGGGGCTGGGCAGACGGGTTCTGCTGGTGCGGAGAGCCGTTGGGGCCTGGAGCCTGCGAAGGCGGCATGGTCATGACGGGACACGCTACAGCGCGACGGCGTCCCGTCCTGACGACACGGTTTCTCGCAGGCGACGGCCCGGTGACCGTACGGATTATCCGGTGACCGTACGAATATCCGGTGACCGTACGGATTACCTGACGGTGCGCAGACCCAGAGGGCCGGCGATTTCTTCCGCCATTACTTTGCCCGCCTCTTCCGCGAGGGCGTCCTCGCCGAGGTCCTGGTCCGTGTCGAGGCCGTCCAGGGCCGGGAGCGGTTGGTCGAGGCGGACGTGGGCCACCAGGGACTGGAGGGCGCGCAGCGTCGCGGAGGCGGTGGAGCCCCAGTTGGAGAAGTACGAGAACTGCCACCACCACAGCGCCTCGGCCGTACGGCCCGCACGGTAGTGGGCCATACCGTGGCGGAGGTCCGTGATCACACCGGCGATGTCGTCGGAGATACGGGCCGCGACGGGCGCCTTGCGCGGCTCGTACGGATCGAAGACCTCGGAGTACACGTCGATCGGCTCCAGGATCACCGCGAAGCGCTCGCGCAGCTCGTCGACATCCGGCTCCGGGCCGAGGTCGGGCTCGTAGCGCTCGTCGGGAAGGAAGTCCTCGTGCGCGCCCAGCCGGCCGCCGGCCAGCATGAGCTGGGAGAACTCCAGCAGCAGGAACGGTACGGCGCTGTCCGGCTCATCGCCCTTCGCCACTTCCGTGACGGCCACGATGAAGCTCTCGATCTGGTCGGCGATCTGGACCGCGAAGTCGTCCGGATCCTGATGGGCGGCGTGCAGCGTTGCGTCAGACATCGAGAAGTCGTCTCCCCTCGAAGGCACGCCCGAGCGTGACCTCGTCGGCATATTCCAGGTCGCCCCCCACGGGCAGACCGCTGGCCAGGCGTGTGACCTTCAGGCCCATCGGCTTGATCATGCGGGCGAGGTACGTGGCCGTGGCCTCGCCCTCCAGATTGGGATCGGTCGCCAGGATCAGTTCGGTGACCGTGCCGTCGGCGAGCCGGGCCAGCAGTTCACGGATCCGCAGATCGTCCGGGCCGACGCCCTCGATGGGACTGATCGCGCCGCCGAGCACGTGGTACGTACCGCGGAACTCACGGGTGCGCTCGATGGCGACGACGTCCTTCGGTTCCTCCACCGCGCAGATCACCGTCGGATCGCGGCGCGCGTCACGGCAGATACCGCAGCGCTCCTCCTGGGCGACATTGCCGCACACGGCGCAGAACCGGACCTTGTCCTTGACCTCAAGGAGGGCATGGGCGAGACGGCGGACATCGGTCGGCTCGGCCTGGAGGACATGGAAGGCGATCCGCTGCGCGCTCTTGGGACCGACGCCGGGCAGCCTGCCCAGTTCGTCGATGAGGTCCTGAACGACGCCTTCGTACAACGGACTGCCTTCCCGTGCTGTTGCTGTTGACTGCTGGCTTGTCGGCTGTTGCCTTGTCGGCTGCTGGTGCCGTGGCTGTGCTGCGGCTGTGCTCCGGTGCTGCGGGTGCGTACGGGCCTTGTACGTACGCTAGTTGGTGCCGGGAGGTCTTAGAAGGGCAGGCCCGGCATACCGCCGAGGCCCTGCGCGAGCGGACCGAGCTTCTGCTGCTGGAGCTGCTGCGCGTTCTCGTTCGCCGCGTGGACGGCGGCGATGACGAGATCCGCGAGCGTCTCCCCCAGCTCCTGCAACGAAGACGCGGACTCCGGGTCGACGGCCTTCGGATCGATGACAAGGCCGCGCAGTTCGCCCGAGCCGTTGACCGTCGCCTTGACCAGACCACCGCCCGACTGGCCGTCGACCTCGGTCGCCGCCAGCTCCTCCTGCGCCCGGGCGAGTTCCTGCTGCATCTGCTGAGCCTGCTGGAGCAGCTCTTGCATATTGGGCTGACCACCACCGGGAAACACGGTCACTCCTGGCATTCGACGACGATTTCCTCTGTAAGCCGAGCCTACGTGGTCACCGGGCAGCCCGCTCCACCCCACCGGAACGAACTCTTTCGAGTGAGAGCCCCATGGCTCCTCCACCTGTTCAAGGCCCACACGTGGTGGTAAATACCGGGATTTCGGACACACAGCCCACCATTCGGCGGTAGGAATGCATGCGCGGAATCGCCCGCCGTACGTCTGTCATCCGTCCGTCATCCGCCCGTCCGACCACCCAAGAGCCGAGAACCGAGAACCGAGACCGAGAACCGAGACCGAGAACCGACCGATCGTCGACCAGCCGTACACACAAAGTCACAGCAGACCGCAGAGGAGTGCCCAGGTGAGCCAGCCGGAGATGCAGCCCGGAGGCCCTGCCCGGGAGGAGGACGCCTCGTCCGGTGGTGCCGTGCCGCACGGCGGCGAGACCGAGGGCGACCGCGATCTGACCGGAGGGCCGTTCCCGCTCGGCGACTGGGGCGAGCCCGCGGAACGGCTCGACGAGCTGTACCGCTGGGTCGAGACCGGCGCGCTGCGCACCGTCGACTGGTATCTGAGCACCCGGTTACGGAAACGGCGCGCCGCCCGCGTCCTGCGGGCCGCGACGGCGCTCGGCGTGACCGCGGGCGCCGTCCTGCCGCTGCTGGATCTCACCGGAGCGCTGGCGGGAGCGGCGGGCTGGGGCTATGTCTCGCTGCTGCTGGGCGCCGCCTGTCTGGCGTGCGACCGCTACTTCGGGCTGACGTCCGGCTGGATGCGCGCGGTCGCGACGGCGCAGGGCGTCCAGCGCAGATTGCAGACGCTCCAGTTCGACTGGGCGTCGGAGTGCGTACGGGAGGTCCTCGGGCCGACCGAGGGCACCGCGAGCGAGGCCGCGGAACGCTGTCTGGCGGTGCTGCGGCGGTTCACGGAGGACGTGACCGAGCTGGTACGGGCCGAGACGGCGGACTGGATGATCGAGTTCCGCTCGGGCCCCGCGCCGCTGGTGATGCAGTCGATGCCGATGGGCGGCGTACGAGGCGAGGGCTCCGTACCGCCGCCCGGACGTTTCCCGCTGCCGCCGGGCACCCGGCCGAATATGCCGAGACAGCGCCCGCCCGAGCCGCGGTGACGACCGCGCCGTGTCCTCACGCGCCGGACGGGCTTCGGTCAGCCCGTCCGGCGGTTGAGGACGAATCGGCGTCCGTCAGCTGAAGATGATCATTGAACCCTGGCCCAGACTCCTGGTCGCCGCGGCGTGCAGGCCCAGCCAGACATGGCGCTCCCGGGCGAACGGGCTGTCGTCGTACGGGATCGAGGTCGCCGGTTCCTCCAAGGACGTGGGGCGCTCCGGCGGAGCGGGCGCGGCCGGCGGGTTGGCCGGGTCGATACCGATCGCCGGAGCGACGATCTCCAGCTCGCGCAGCAGGCCCTGGGTGGAGCCCAGCGGGCCGCCGCCCGCGAGGAGTTCCTCGTTCGAGAGAGGCGCGTCGTAGTCCACCGGGACATACGCGCCCGCGTGGTCGTAGTGCCAGACGAGATGCGACTGCTGGGCCGTCGACTCGAACATCTCCAGCAACTGCTCGTAGTCACCGCCCAGTTCGCCGACCGGCGTCACCGCCAGACCGCAGAGCTGGAGCAGATACGCGCGCCGCAGAAAGTGCAGCGCGTCGTAGTCGAAGCCGGCGACCGGGGCGACATCGCCCGAGAGGCCCGGCATATAGGCGAAGACGGGGACGGACGGCAGCCCGGCGTCGCCGAGCGCCTTGTCGTATACGGCGATCTCTTCGGCGAAGGGATTGTCGGGGCTGTGGCACAGCACATCGACGAGGGGGACCAACCACAGGTCACAGGCCAAGGGAGGCTCGCTCTCCAACGGGTCGTACGCGTACGCGCGATGGTCGGGACAGCGTAATGCGACGGGCACGTTCAGCGAAGGGCCCCGGTCGGCCCTCCCCTACGCGTCCCGCTCGGCGCAGGACCGCCGGTACGGTCCGACACGGTCCGGAACGGTCCGGCACGGTCCGGAACGCGGTCCGGAACACAGACCGATGACACCGCGTCAGGCCATCATCCCGTACGGACCGCTCCCGCTCCTCCGGTGGGCGGCAGATCCCAGATCCAGACTCCGCCGATCCGCTTCCCGGGCCGTCCCAGCAGCTTCTCCACCGTCTCGTACAGCGCCGCGTCATTGGCCTGAGGCGCGAGCACCACGACGCCCGCCCGCCAGAAGGCGAGGTCGAAGCGCGCCTGCGCCCGCCAGTTGGCCCCGATGACCGGCGCCTGGCCGCTGTAGCGGACATCGCGCAGCAGATTGGAGGTGTAGCGGGCGGGAGCGCCGTAGATGCCCATACGTTCCTTGCCCCACGGCCCGTTGAAGTAGCCGCCGGGCACGGAGAATCCGAGGCCCGTCGCGGACTGCCAGTGCAGCGCCTCCGCGCTGCCGGGATCGGGCAGCGGTACGGGTACGACGGACTCGCCCTCGGAGACATACGCGCGGTACATCCCGTCGGCGATGAACCGCGGGACGTCCGGACGGTCCCGTACCGGCAGCGCCGTCGGGACGATCGGGATCAGCGCCGCGGCCACCGCCGCGAGCCCGACGAGCCGGTGTCTGCGCCATCGCGCCCGGGCCCGGTCGCCCGGTCCAGGGCCCGCGGATTCCGTATCCGTATACGCGTCCGCGTCCGCGTCCGGCGTATCCGCATCCGCCGCATCCGCGTTCGCTTCCGCCTCCGCCCGGTGGGCCGCCAGCCGGTCCGCCGCCAGTGCCACCAGCGCGCCCAGCGCCGGCGCGCAGATCATCGCCACGCGCGACTCGATCACCGACTCGAAGAGCGGCTGATGGGCGAGGGCCCGCCATGGGCCGGTCAGTACGACATCCGTGAACGGGATACGGATCTTCGGCCCCATGGAGAGCAGCGCCGCCGCCACCGCCGTGAACGCCAGCGCCCTGACCACGGCCAGCCGCCACAGCCACACCACGATCCCGAAGGCGAGGGCGATCAGCGGCCAGCCGTAGAAGGCGTTCTGCTCGGTACGGTTCATCGCGAGCGCGTCGGCGGTCGTCTCGTCGCCCAGCAGCGCGCGCCCGGAGAACTCCAGGAAGGCGAGCGGGCTGTTGCCCGCGTTGTCGCCGTGCAGAACGCTGTGGTAGCTCTGCGGGCCGAAGAACTGCCAGTACAGCGGGAACGCCAGCAGCGGCAGACAGACCTGCAACGCGTATCCGAGGCCCAGCAGCAGAGGCCGTAGCGCGGCGCGCGCCACATCGCGGCGTACGACGGCGTACGCCAGCGCGAAGAGCAGCATGCCCATCACGGCGAGCAGCAGCGGTTCCTCGCCGAGGAAGATCTGGTATGTGACGAAGAGGCCGAGCAGCACGCCATCGCGCAGGACTCGGCGCCCTTCGGCCTCGCCGTCGGGATCCTCGATGTCCTCATCCGTCACGCCCACGCAGAGCCGCAGTGCCCGGTCGATGATCACCGGAATCATGAAGAGGACAAGGAAGTTGGGATGCGCGTTGGCGTGCGACATCATCGGAGGCGCGAACGCGGCGAGCGCCGCGCCGAGCGCCGCCGCCCGGCGGTCCCGGACGAGCCGGCGCGCGAACAGCCGGTACCAGGAGATGGCTGTGGCCGTCAGACCGAGCGTGAGGACCAGCGCCCAGGTGACGGTCGGTCCGAAGACGAGCGTGACGGGTGTGAGCGGGACGGAGAGCCCGAGCATGACCGTGTTCGCCATCAGGTTCACACCGTCGGGAAAGTTCTGGAGCGTCGTGAACAGCGGGTTGCGCAGATGGACGACATTGTCGGCGGTGACGCGGAAGAACCACTCCCACTGGTTCTGGTCCGAGCCCGCGTCGGCGAGATAGGCGTGGTCGAGATCCGCCCACAGGCCCTTGTAGAGAAAGAGGGAGACGAGAAGGAACAGCCCGGCGACGGCGAGATCGGTACGGCGGAGCCCGCGCGGCCCGCGGACGCCGATGACTCCACGGCCTCGGCCCTTCTGGCCGTCCGCCCTGCCTGCTGACCGTTCGCCCGCCCTGAGCCGCGCCAGCTCCAGCAGGACCTTGCCGTAGTCCAGCGGCCGTACCTTCGAGCCCGGCTGGTGCGCCCAGCGCACGGGCACCTCCGTCACCGGCCAGCCCGAGCGCCGGAAGTGGCGCAGAATCTCGACGTCGATGCTCCAGCCGTCGAGCCGGGACTCGGCGAAGGCGACGCGCGCCCGCTCGCCGTCGAAGAGCTTGAAACCGCACTGGGTGTCGCTGATGCCGTCGACCGCGACCAGCCGTATCAGCCGGTTGCCGAGCCGGCCCAGCCACTCGCGCAGCGCGAGCTGGCGTACCTCGATGCTCGCGTCCGGATGGGCGCGCGAGCCGATCGCCGCGCCGTCGCCGTCCGCCGTGAGCTGCTTGTCGAGCCGGTCCAGTTCATCGATGGGAGTGGCGAGATCGGCGTCGGTGACCAGGACGCGCCGGCCGTGCGAGGCCAGTACGCCCTGGCGCAGGGCATGGCCCTTGCCGTGGTTGCCGTCGCTCCTCAGCAGCTGGATACGCGGCTCGTGGGCCGCGGCCTCGGCGGCGATGGCGGCCGTGCCGTCCGTCGAACCGTCGTCGACGACGATCAGCTCCCACTCGCCCCAGCGGTCCGGATCGGCGCGGAGATGGGCGCGGATGGCGTCGAGAGTGGGGCGCAGCCGCGCCTCCTCGTTGTACGCCGGTACGACAACGCTCAGCGCCACGCTCCCGGCGCGCGCCTGGCGCTCAGTGGCGTCCGTGCTCTCCGCACCCGGCGGCTCCGGCGCGTCCGCTCCCTCCGCGCGTGCCCTGGCCGTACCGTCCGCGCGTCCCCCGTCCCCACTCACCGCCGCGAACTCTCCAGTCTGTCGGCCCACTTGAGCGCGTGGTCGTCGTAGTCCGCGATCACGGCGCGCACCGCCGCCGCGTCGCCGAGCGTGAGCGCGTCCACGAGCTGTTCATGCCCGCTCCACAGCCACTTCCCGCCCTCGGCCTCGTCCCGGAGGAAGGGCACCGAGAACACCCATGCCTGCACCCGCAGCCGGTGCAGGAAATCGGCGACATATCGATTGGCGACCAGCGCGCCCAGCTCGCGCCAGAACCGCAGGTCGTAGCCGATGAGGACATTCAGATCCCCGCTCCTGGCCGCGCGCGCGGCCTCCTCGGCCCGGCGCCGTACGGACACCAGCGCCGCGCCCTGCGCCTTGGCGGCCAGCTGCTCGCCCGCCAGCTTGCGGAAGACACCGTCCACGATCAGCGAGCGCGCCTCGACCATGCCGCGGAAGTCGTCGATCGAGAACCGGTGGACCCGGAAACCGCGGTGCTGGTCGGAGTCCAGCAGATCCTGCGCGGAGAGGTCGACCAGCGCTTCCCTGACCGGCGTCGCGGAGACTCCGTACTGCTCGGCGATCTGCTTGACGGTGAACTCCTGCCCCGGCAGTAAACGCCCTGCCAGCACTTCGTCACGCAGCGCGTCCGCGATCTGCTGCCGCAAGGTACTGCGGGTCACGGCTCCGCTGGCGGGCATGGTTCGTCTCCTCGTCCGGCTCCGGACACCTTAAGCCAGGGGGTGCCGGAGGGCGGGACGGGACGGGTGTGGTGTGGCCGACTCCGGCCTACGAAGTGCTCGTACGCCGTGCAGCCGTCGCCTACGCCGTGTACTCGTCCGCGACCGTCAGCGCCAGGTCCAGGATCGCCAGCCCTTCCTTCGCCTCGGCCTCGGTGATGTTGCAGGCCGGGACCGCGTGCGTACGGTTCATGTTCACGAAGGGCCACAGACCGTTCGCCTTGCAGGCCGCGGCGAAGGCGGCCATGGGCGCGTTCGCCTCGCCCGTCGCGTTGTACGGCACGAGCGGCTCGCGGGTCTCCCGGTCCCTGACCAGGTCGAGGGCCCAGAACACACCCGTACCGCGCACCTCGCCCACCGAGGGATGCCGGGCCGCCAGCTCGCGCAGCCCAGGACCGAGGACCGTCTCGCCGATACGCGCCGCGTGCTCCACGACCTTCTCCTCCTCCATCACCCGGATCGTGGCGACGGCAGCGGCGCAGGCCAGCGGATGGCCGGAGTAGGTGAGCCCGCCGGGATAGGGCCGGGCCGCGAAGGTCTCCGCGACGGCCGCGGAGATCGCGACGCCGCCGAGCGGGACATAGCCCGAGTTGACGCCCTTGGCGAAGGTCAGCAGATCGGGTACGACGTCGAAATGATCGGCGGCGAACCACGCGCCCGTACGCCCGAAGCCCGCCATCACCTCGTCGAGCACGAAGACGATGCCGTGCCGGTCGCAGATCTCCCGTACGCCCGCGAGATAGCCGGGCGGCGGCACCATGACACCGGCCGTGCCCGGAATGGTCTCCAGGATGATCGCGGCGATGGTGGCCGGGCCCTCGAAGGCGATGGTCGATTCGAGGTGCTCCAGCGCGCGGGCGCACTCCTCGGCCTCCGTCGAGGCGTAGAAGGGCGAGCGGTAGAGGAACGGCGAGTGGAAGTGGACCACACCGGACGAGCCGCTGTCGGACGGCCAGCGGCGCGGATCGCCGGTGAGATTGATCGCGGTGGAGGTGGCGCCGTGGTACGAGCGGTACGCGGAGAGCACCTTGGGCCGGCCGGTGTGCAGCCGGGCCATCCGGATGGCGTTCTCGACGGCCTCGGCGCCTCCGTTGGTGAAGAAGATCTTGTCGAGATCGCCGGGAGTGCGCTCGGCGATCAGCCGTGCGGCCTCGGAGCGAACGTCGACGGCGAAGGCGGGCGCGAAGGTGGCGAGGCGCCCGGCCTGCTCCTGGATCGCGGCGACGACGGCCGGATGCTGATAACCGATGTTGGTGAAGACGAGACCGCTGGTGAAGTCGAGATAGCGGTGGCCGCCGTAGTCCCAGAAGTACGAGCCTTCGGCGCCGGCGACGGCGAGCGGATCGATCAGGCCCTGGGCGGACCAGGAGTGGAACACATGGGCACGGTCGGCGGCCTTCACGGCGGCGCCCGTCGTCGGATCGGCATGAGGGATCATGCGGTCCAGGGTAGAGAACGGCTGGTCGGGGCCGGTATGGCCAAGATGTATGGACTGAGCGGCCCGGGTCGGCATGGTGTCGGGCGGTTGCCGGGCCGTTGGGAAGCGGATCGCCGGACAGCGGACTGCCCGGTGCCGTCGCGCGAGCGCCGGCGCCCGGGTGCCCGCCCCCGGGCGCCGGATGTACGTCCATGGAGAAATGGCAGGGCCAGGGCGTACGGGGCCACAGTGGAATCAGGGGCCCGGCGCCCCCCGGGCCCCTCAGTGGTCTCTGTGGTCTCTGTGGTCTTCTCTCCCGAAAGGAATTCCGCCATGACCGAGCGCATCGCCGACATCGAAATCCCCGACAGCGGCCTCGTCAAGGAAGCCACCGAGCTGATACGGGACATCGAGAGCCCTCTGCTGTACGACCACTCCCGCCGGGTCTTCCTCTTCGGCTCCCTCCAAGGGCGGCGGCAGGGCCTGTCGTACGATCCCGAACTGCTCTACATCGGCGCGATGTTCCATGACCTCGGCCTCACCGAGGGCTACCGCTCCTCGCGGCAGCGCTTCGAGCTCGACGGCGCCGACGCGGCCCGTGACTTCCTGCTCGGCCAAGGGCTGCCGCCGGAGAGCGCGCGGACCGTCTGGACCGCGATCGCCCTGCACACGACACCGGGGATCCCCGAGCACATGGAGCCCGAGGTGGCGCTGGTGACGGCGGGCGTCGAGTTCGACGTCATGGGAATGGGTCTCGACACCGTCCCGCAGAGCGTCAGGGACGCGGTCGTCGCCGCACATCCGCGGCCCGACTTCAAGCGGCGGATCCTGCGGGCGTTCACGGACGGTTTCGCACACCGGCCCGAGTCGACCTTCGGCACGGTGAACGCGGATGTGCTGGCGCGCTTCTCGCCCGGATTCGTACGGACGGACTTCGTGGACGTGATCGAGAACTCGGCCTGGCCGGAGTGACGTCGACGGAGTGACATCGACCGAGTGACGTCGCTCGTATGGCGTCGGCCGAGTGACGTCGCAGCTCAGCCTCGGGCGAGGACCGCGAGGACGGCCCGTTCCAGATGCCCGCGGACGGCTTCGGAGTCGTCGAGATCGCCGCCGACCATCGCACCGTCGCGCAGCAGCAGCGTCGCGGTGGCGTGGTCGGCATCGGCGCACCCGGCCGCCGTGACGACCCGGGCCTACGCGGTGAAGCGGCGTTCGGGATAGTCGGGATACTCGACGAGTCCGCCCGTCTCATGCGAGATGATCCAGGGCGGATACCGAACGTCGCACGTACGGGAGGGGCCGCGCGGCCATGGAGAAGCTCGTAGCAGAAGACCCGCAGCACATCGGCGCCTACCGGCTGCTGGCACGGCTGGGTGCCGGCGGTATGGGCCGGGTCTATCTGGCGCGGTCCGACCGTGGCCGTACGGTCGCGGTGAAACTCGTACGGCGTGAACTGGCCGAACAGGAGCAGTTCCGCAGCCGGTTCCGGCTGGAGGTGGCGGCGGCGCGGCGCGTCGGCGGTGCGTGGACGGCGCCCGTGCTCGACGCCGACACGGAGGCGCCGGTGCCATGGCTCGCCACCGGTTATATGGCGGGCCCGAGCCTTCAGGCCGTCGTGTCCGGCGGTCACGGTCCTCTTCCGGAACGTTCGGTGCGGATACTCGCCTCCGGTCTCGCGCACGCGCTCCAGGACATCCACGCGGCGGGACTCATCCACCGCGATCTCAAGCCGTCCAACGTACTGGTGACGATCGACGGGCCGCGCGTCATCGACTTCGGCATAGCCCGTGCGCTGGAGACCGTCACCGAGGAGGGCCTGACGCGGACCGGCGCGCTGGTGGGCTCTCCCGGCTTCATGGCGCCGGAACAGGTACGCGGCGACCGGGTGACGGCGGCGTGCGACGTGTTCTGTCTGGGCTCGGTGCTGGCGTACGCGGCGACCGGACGGCTGCCGTTCGGCGCGGCGGACAGCGGAGTGCACGCGCTGATGTACCGGATCGCGCAGGAGGCACCGGACCTGTCCGGGCTGTCGGACGACCTGGCGGTGCTCGTGCACGCCTGCCTCCAGAAGGAACCGGCCGCGCGGCCGACCACTAAGGACATCCTGGCCCGGGTGGGCGAGGCGGCGGACGCGGGCGCGGGTCCCGGCGGAGAACCGTGGCTGCCGGGCGGACTGCTCGCGCGACTGGGCCAGCACGCCGTACGGCTGCTGGAGTACGAGAACCCGACGGGACGGATACGGACACCGGCACAGGACGAGCTCGCCGCACCGGCCGCGGAAACGAAGGCGGAGGCGCAGACTCAGACGCCGGCGAAGGCACCCGCGCAGGTGACAGCAGCGCCGGCACAGGCACCTGAACAAGCTCCGGCCGAGCAGCAGAAGTCCCTTCCCGCGCCGACCGCCCATGGCGCGACAGCGCCACCGGTGACACCGACGCCAACCCCGCCCGCGCCAACGCCCACGCCGGTCGCGGCTCCGCAGACCGCTCCTCTGCCGGTTCTGGTACAGCCCGTACCTTCCGCGCCCGCCCCGGTCCAGGCACCACAGCCACAACCCGCACCACAACCACAGCCACAGCCCGCACCACAACCTCAGCCACAGCCACAGCCACAGCCACAGCCACAGCCCTACGGCTATCCCCAGCCGGGTTTCGGACCGCCTCCGCCCGCGCCCTACGGCGCGCCTCCCGCGTACGGTCAACAGGTCACGCCCTTCGGTCCCACTCCGCCGTACGGTGTCGCCCCGCCGCCGCCCCAGCAGCGTCCCGGGCGCAATCCGCGCGGTACCGCCGCCTTGATCGCCGTGGCGCTGATCGTCGCGATCGCCGCGGGCGGCTCGGTGTACGCGCTCATGAACGGCGGCAGCGCGCAGGACGACGGAAAGACACGGGTGAGCGGCTCCGCCGACCCGAAGCCGCCGGCGGACATCACCCCGCGGCCGTCCCCGTCCACCACCGCCTCGCCCACGGACGGGACGGCGGAGGGCGCGGTGCCCGAGGAGTACCTCGGCACCTGGACCGGCGGGCTGGACACCGCCGCGGGCTTCAGCACCCGCCGGCTCGTCATCCGGCAGGGCGAGGTCGGCGAAACGGTCCTCTCGCTGACGGCGGACGGCCCGGCCCAGGGCGGCGGCAGCTACCACTGTGTCTTCGAGGCGCCGCTCGCCTCGGCGCCCGATCCGGATCCGGAAGCCCCGCTCCGTATCGGCCCTTCCGAGGTGACCGAGGGCGAGCCCATGTCGTCCTGCACACCGGGAAAGCCGACGGAGCTGACGATCCTGCCGGACGGCAGCCTGCACCGGGAGTCGACCGGCGGCGAGTCCCTCACCTACACCAAGGGCGACTGACCGGAGACGGCCGAGGCCGGGGGCGACCGGCAGACAGCCGCCGCCCCTGGCCTTCACCACCGGCCCTGCTACAGGAACGAGTTGATCTCGATCGTCTCCGTACGCCCGGGACCCACACCGATCGCCGAGACCGGCGCGCCCGACATCTCCTCCAGCGCCTTCACATACGCCTGCGCGTTCTTCGGCAGATCCGAGAAGCTCTTCGCCTTCGTGATGTCCTCCGACCAGCCGGGCAGATACTCGTACACCGGCTTCGCGTGATGGAAGTCCGTCTGGCTGTACGGGAGTTCCTCGACACGCCTGCCGTCGATCTCGTAGGCCACACAGACCGGGATCTGCTCCCAGCCCGTGAGCACGTCCAGCTTGGTGAGGAAGAAGTCCGTCAGCCCGTTGACCCTGGTCGCGTACCGCGAGATCACCGCGTCGAACCAGCCGCAGCGCCGGTCGCGTCCCGTCGTCACACCGCGCTCGCCGCCGATACGGCGCAGCGCCTCGCCGTCCGCGTCGAACAGCTCCGTCGGGAACGGCCCGGCGCCGACGCGCGTCGTATAGGCCTTGAGGATGCCGATGACTCTGCTGATCTTCGTCGGCCCCACGCCCGAGCCCGTACAGGCGCCGCCCGCCGTCGGGTTGGACGAGGTGACGAAGGGATACGTGCCGTGGTCGACGTCCAGCAGCGTGCCCTGACCGCCCTCGAAGAGGACGACCTTGCCCTCGTCGATGGCGTTGTTGAGCACCAGGGTAGTGTCGGAGACGTACGGCTTGAGCTGGTCCGCGTAGGTCAGCAGTTCTTCGACGATCTTGCCGGACTCGATGGCACGCCGGTTGTAGAGCTTGGCGAGGATCTGATTCTTGAAATCGAGGGCCGCGTCGACCTTCTGGGTCAGGATCGACTCGTCGTAGAGGTCCTGGACCCGGATACCGACGCGGTTGATCTTGTCGGCGTAGGTCGGGCCGATGCCCCGGCCCGTCGTCCCGATCTTCCGCGAACCGAGGAACCGTTCCGTCACCTTGTCCATGGTGGTGTGGTACGAGGTGATCAGATGAGCGTTACCGCTGATGAGCAGCTTGGACGTATCGACACCACGCTCGTTGAGCCCGCTCAGCTCGGAGAGCAGGACGGCAGGGTCGACGACCACCCCGTTACCGATCACCGGGACACATCCCGGGGAGAGGATTCCGGAAGGGAGGAGATGCAGTGCGTACTTCTGGTCGCCCACGACGACCGTGTGGCCGGCGTTGTTGCCGCCCTGATAGCGCACGACATAGTCCACGGATCCACCGAGCAGGTCGGTGGCCTTTCCCTTGCCTTCGTCACCCCACTGAGCACCGAGCAGCACAAGTGCGGGCACAGGCGTACACCCCTTCCGGGCGGGGCATGTCCAAGGTCGGGGGCCGCGCACGCCGTCCATGTGGCTCACGTATGCCGTAAGACCCACAAGACTCACGTAAGCCGTAAGACTTCGCACGACGTTGTTCGCACGACGTTGTACGAGTCGGCCCTGACCGTCGAACCGGTTGCCCCGGAACAGACGAAGCCCCTGGCGCAATAGCGCAAGGGGCTCTTGCACAAAGATGCTACCCGAAGGAAGGACCGAGCTGTTGGCTCCAGAGCCCGCGGAGAGCGGCGCGCAGCAGCTTCTGGTGGTCATCGACCCGGTCGCGAGCCGGACCGACGGTGAATCGGTGCGGATCGCGAAGGACGTGCTCAGCGCGGGTGCCACGGTGAAGTTCTGCTTCCCCGACGGTCCCGAGGAGTTCGCGCGGGCGCTGGCCAGACGGAACGGCAGACGGCCCGTGGTGATCGGCGACGACCGCGCGCTGCTGCGTACGGTCGCCCTGCTCCACCGCGAGCGGGAGCTGGCCTCCGGAGCGCTCTCGCTGGTGCCGGTGGGAGTCTCGGTGGAGCTGGCGCGCTCGCTGGGCGTGCCGACGGGCGCGGTCGCGGCGGCGCGCGCCGTGCTGGACGGAGTGGTGCGCCGTCTCGATCTGCTGGTCGACGACAGCGACGGAGTGGTGCTGGACGATCTCCGTATCCCGGCCGTGCCGGCCCTGCCTGCCTTGCCCACGGCGGGCGGCGCGCCGGTGGCCGCGTCGGTCTGGCACGCGTGCCGTTCGCTGGTGCGTACGTTGGTACGGCCGGTTCCGCACGCGCTCGGAGGCCAGCCGCACCGGCTGCGGGTGGAGGCGGACGGTGTCGTGCTGAACGATCTGGACGAACCGGTCGAGGGCGTCACGGTCCGCTCGCGCGGCGGCCGGGCGGAGGTGGTGATCCGTGCGTACGGATCGCCCGAGACGGTGACCGCGAGCGCGCTCTCGGTGACGGTCTCGGGCGCGGACTTCCGCTATCGCGCGGACGCGCGGGTCAGGGGGCCGGTGCGGACGCGGACATGGACGCTGCGGCCGGGCGCCTGGGAGCTGATCCTGCCGAGCTCGGCGCCGGTACGGCCGTAGGCGTGTCCGATCCGGGCGCGCGGCGGGCAGGGCCGTAAGCGCTTCGGCGCGCGCGGCGATCGGGACGGCGGGGAGGCCGGGGCCAGGGCCAGGGCCAGGCCTTCACGCGTCCTCCGGCCGCCGTTCCGAGACTTCGCCCTGGTACAGCGTCTCCCGATGCTCCTTCCAGCGGTCCAGCATGGACAGCAGCTCCTTCTGGAGGAACTCGAAGAAGGCCACGGTCTCCGCGACCCGCGCGCCCGCCGGAGTGTCCCTGCCCAGCGACTCCACGCCCTCGCGCAGGGCCTGCTCCCAGCGGGTCAGCACCGAGTCCCGCTGGGTGAGGCTGGCGTACCAGATCTGATTGTGCAGCCGGTAGCGGTCGCGGCGGGAGCCCGGGTCGCGCTCCCTGCTGACCATGCTGACCTGAGTGAGATAGCGGACCGCGCCGGACACGGCGGCAGGGCTGATGCTGAGCTGCGCGCTCAGCTCGGCGGAGGTCAGGCTCGCGTCGTCCGAGGCGAGCAGGGCCGCGAAGACCCGGGACGCCGTGCGCTGCATCCCGGCCTCGGTCATCTCGGCCGCGAAGCGCTCGACGAAACGGGACACGGCCTCCTCGTCCCGCCGCGGACCGCTCTCACCGCTCTCACCGCGCTCAGCACTCCGGCGCCCGGCACCGCTCCCACCGCTCCCACCGCTCCCAGCGTTCTCAGCGTTCTCAGCGTTCTCAGCGCTTTCGCGGTTCTCGCTGCTCATCGCCCTCATCGTCTCCCGTGCTCGGCACCCGCCCCGGCGCTCCCGATTCTTCCCGATCTTAACGCGACCTCTTTTGACGCTTCCTTAACTTCACAACTTTCTGAAAGTAGCGTACTTTCCGAATCATGACGAAGGCAATCAGCGTCGCCGGACTGCACAAGTCGTTCGGCCGCACACATGCGCTGGACGGCCTCGACCTGGCTGTCGAGACCGGTGAGGTCCATGGCTTCCTCGGTCCCAACGGGGCGGGCAAGTCCACCACCATCCGGGTTCTGCTCGGGCTGCTGCGCCCGGACTCGGGCGCGGCGCGGCTCCTCGGCCGCGATCCGTGGCAGGACGCGGTCGAACTGCACCGGCGCGTGGCCTACGTGCCCGGCGATGTGACGCTGTGGCGGAATCTCTCGGGCGGAGAGGTCATCGATCTGTACGGGCGGCTGCGCGGCGGGCTCGATCCGGCGCGGCGGGCCGAGCTCATCGAGCGCTTCGAACTCGATCCCACCAAGAAGGGACGTACGTACTCCAAGGGCAACCGGCAGAAGGTCGCGCTCGTCGCCGCGTTCGCCTCGGACGTGGATCTGCTGATCCTGGACGAGCCGACCTCCGGGCTGGACCCGCTGATGGAGGAGGTGTTCCAGCGGTGCGTCGAGGAGGAGCGCGAGCGCGGCACGACCGTGCTGCTCTCCAGCCATGTGCTGAGCGAGGTCGAGGCGCTCTGCGACCGGGTCAGCATCATCCGCAAGGGCGTGACCGTCGAGTCGGGTTCGCTCTCCGAGCTGCGGCATCTGACCCGTACGAGCGTCAGCGCGGAACTCGTCGGCGCGCCCGGCGGACTGGCGCGGCTGCCCGGCGTCCACGATCTCGACGTCCAGTCGCTGGAAGGCGGCCAGGGACACCGGGTCAGACTCCAGGTCGACACCGATCGACTCGACGCGGTGCTGCGCTCGTTCTCGGAGTCCGGCACCCGCTCGCTGACCAGCACACCGCCCACGCTGGAGGAGCTGTTCCTGCGCCATTACGCGGCGGACGAGACGGGCGCGGCGGACGAGGCCGGCGCGGCGGTGTCGCGATGACCGCCACCGCCACCGCCGTCGCCGTACCGCCGACCCGTACCGGAGTCTCCCGGCAACTGGCCGGCACCGGACCGCTCTTGCGGCTCGCCCTGCGCCGCGACCGGATCGTGATCCCTGTCTGGGTGCTGGTCATCGGCGGTTCCTTCATGTCCGTCGCGCAGTCCTTCTCCGCGCTGTACGACACCGCCGCCAAGCGGGCCGATGTCGCGCGGTCCATGACCACCAACGGCTCGCTGCGCGCCCTCTACGGCCCTGTCTTCAGCGACTCCCTCGGCGGGCTGACGACCTGGCGCATGGTCGGTTTCGGCGCCGGGCTCGCGGCGGTGATGAGCCTGGTCATCGTCGTACGGCACACCCGGGAGGAAGAGGAGACCGGCCGTCAGGAGATGCTCTCCTCGGCGATGGTCGGCCGCCGGGCGCCGCTGACCGGCGCACTGCTCGCGGCGCTGACGGCCAATGCCGCCCTGGCCGCGGTGATCACGGCGGTGGTCGCCGCGTACGCCCGTACTCCCGAGGGGAGCAACGGCGTGACCGGCTCCGGGACCGGCGGCGGGCAGCTCGCCGGCGCGCTGGCGCTCGGCCTCGCCACAGCGGGCGTCGGCATGCTCTTCGCCTGCACCGCCGCCATCGCCGCGCAGATCACCGAGAACGCGCGGCTCGCGAAGGGCATGACGGCCGCGGTCATCGGCGCCGCGTATGTGCTCAAGGCCGCGGGCGATGCCTCGGCCGACGACGGCTCCTCCGTACTGACCTGGCTCTCTCCGCTCGGCTGGGCCGAGAACGTCCGGGCCTTCGCCGACGAGCGGTGGTGGGTGCTGCTGATCCTGCTCGCCTCGATCGCTGTCCAGGCCGTCATCGCGTACACGCTCGCGGGCCGGCGCGACATCGGCATGAGCTTCCTGCCCGCCCGGCCGGGCCCCGCGCACGGCGGTCTCGGCACAACGGGCGCGCTCGCGTGGCGGCTCCAGCGCGGCGGGCTGCTCGGCTGGGGAGCCGGTTTTCTGATCGCCGGAACCATCTTCGGCTCCATCACCGACGGCGCGGCGGATCTGGTCGGCGACAACGAGCAAACCAGGCAGATCTTCGAGCGCATGGGCGGCCAGCAAGGGCTGACCGACAGCTTCCTCGCCGCGATGACCGGCATGCTCGGCATGGTCGCGGCGCTGTATGTGGTCTCCTCCGTGCTCCGGCTGTACGGCGAGGAGACCGCCGGACGCGCGGAACCGCTCCTGGCGGGCGCGGTCGGCCGGCTGCGCTGGGCGGCGGGCCATCTGCTGATCGCCTTCGGCGGCGCGGCCCTGATCATGCTCCTCGGCGGTCTCGGCCTGTTCCTCGGATACGGCCACGACCTGCCCGGCATCCTCGCCGCCTCGCTCGTACAGCTCCCCGCGATCTGGGTGCTGGGCGCCCTGGTGGTCCTGCTCCACGGCGTCCTCCCCAGAGCATCCGTGGCAGGCTGGGCCCTCGCGGGCCTCGCCCTGGCCCTGGGCTGGATCGGCCCGGCGCTCGATCTGCCGCGCTCCCTGATGAACCTCTCGCCCTTCGGCCACCTGCCCAAACTCCCGGGCGCGGACATGACCTGGCCCCCGGTCCTGATCATGACCGCACTCGCGGCAGCGCTGGTAGCAGCAGGCCTGACGGGCCTGCGCCGCAGAGACATGCTGACGTAGGGCCATGCCGCACGACATCGGCCCGCTTTATCCACAAGCTGTGGATAAAGCGGGCCGCGGTGCGCACGTCAGCGCACGTAATCCTTCAGCTCGTCGGTGTCGAACTCGATGCCGACGGGATCAGGCAGCGCGAGCCTCGCGCCGAACTTCATCACTTGGGCGTAGCGGTAGCCGTCCGGCATCGGAACACTGTGCACGGTGATCGTGCAGTCGCCGCGGTCGATCAGTAGATACAACGGGATCCCGGCCGCCGCGTAGGCAGCGGGTTTCTCCTTTCGGTCCCGACGGTCCGTGTCGGAGTCGTACGAAGTGACTTCGACGGTCATCAGCACACGTTCAGGGCAGGCCCAATCACCCTGCCCGGCGAAGGTCCCCTTAGGAGCGAGGACGGCGTCCGGTTTGGCGCGCCCCTTGCGATACTGCTCGACCTGGAGACCCAGCTCACCACCGGCGTACAGCCACAGATCGGTCTGAACCCGCATGCAGCGTTCCTGAAGCCATCTGATGATCTCGCTGTGGTCGCCGTCGGTCATGCCCTTGATCCCGATCCGTCCGTGGATGAACTCCAACCTGACGGCGTCGGACTCCTTCTCGACGAGTTTGGCGAGCCTCTCGAACTCCTCGACCGACATCTGAACCGCGTGCTCTGCCATAGCTGTCATGGTGCACCTCCTGTCAGGCGGAGACCAGCGTGACGAGGACAGGGCAGGCTTTCCCAGTCCGATCACCCTCCTGAGTGATCAAATGTCTTGTACTCGCCACTCAGCCCGGCGTCACCAGCCGCGCCTCGTACGCGAAGACCGCCGCCTGCGTGCGGTCCCGGAGGCCCAGTTTCACCAGGATGCGGCTGACGTGCGTCTTGATCGTGGACTCCGCGACCACCAGGTGTTCGGCGATCTCCGCGTTCGAGAGGCCCTGGGCGATCAGGACCAGGACCTCCGTCTCGCGCTCCGTGAGATCGCCGATGCGGGCCATCGCCGGGGCCCTCGGTGTGTCCGCCAGTTTGGAGAACTCCGTGATCAGCCGACGGGTGACGGTGGGGGCCAGGAGGGCCTCGCCGGAGGCGACCACTCGTACGCCGTCGGCGAGCTGGCGCGCGGAGGCGTCCTTGAGCAGAAAGCCCGAGGCGCCCGCGCGCAGCGCCTGGTACACGTACTCGTCCAGGTCGAAGGTGGTCAGCACCAGCACCTTCGCGTCGGCGTTCGCCGCGACGATCTCGCGGGTCGCGTCGATGCCGTTCAGCTCCGGCATCCGGATGTCCATCAGCACGACGTCCGGGCGCAGGGCCGCGACCTGGCCGACCGCCTCGCGGCCGTTCACGGCCTCGCCCACGACCTCGATGTCCGGCATCGCGTTCAGCAGGACCGAGAAGCCCTCGCGGACCATCACCTGGTCGTCGACGATCAGCACGCGAATCGTCACACCGCTCGTCACACCGCTCGCCATGCCGCTCGCCATGCCGCTCGTCCCACCGCTCGTCATGCCGCTTCCCCGTTCCGCGCCTCGTCCCGGTCCGTCGCCACCCGGTCCGTCGCCACCGGGATGAAGGCCGCGACCTCGTAACCGCCGTCCTCGGTCAGGTCCGCCGTCATCTCACCGTTCAGCATGGTCACCCGCTCCCGCATCCCGGTGATGCCGTGCCCGGCGCCCGGCGACGGCTTGACCAGGCCCTGCGGCGCGGTGTTCACGATCCGCAGGCCCAGGCCGCCGAGCACATACGCGATCTCGACGGTCGCGGTCGATCCGGGCGCGTGCCGCAGCGCGTTGCTCAGCGCCTCCTGGACGATGCGGTACGCCGACAGCTCGACGCCCTGCGGCAGCTCGCGTACCGCGCCGGTCACCGTCTTCCGTACGGTCAGACCGGCGTCCCCGACATTGGCGAGCAGCCCGTCGAGATCGGCGAGTGTGGGCTGCGGAGCGTCGGGCGCCTGGTAGTCCTCCGCCCGTACGACACCGAGCACCCGGCGCAGCTCGGTCAGCGCGGCGACGGCGTTCTCCCGGATCGTGACAAATGCCTGCTCCAGCTCGGGCGGCGGATTCTCCACCCGGTACGGAGCCGCCTCGGCCTGGATCGCGACCACCGACATATGGTGCGCGACCACATCGTGCAGCTCTCGGGCGATGGTCGTGCGCTCCTCCAGGAGCGTGCGCCGGTCGCGTTCGACGGCGGTCACGCTCTGCTGCGCCGCGACCTCCTGCTCCGCGTTCCTGCGCACCTGGAGCAGGCTCACGGTCAGCAGGGCGAGGGCGGAGACGAAGAGCATGGGGATGCCCGCGGTCCGGTACCCGTACGGGCTGAAGAGCAGCTCGGAGAACAGCGCGTACGCCGCCGTCACCGCCCACATCCAGGCGGCGGTGCGCGGACGGGTACGGGCCGCCACCACCGTCATCACGATCAGATAGGCGGCGAAGGCGCTGGGCTCCCAGGGCCAGCCGCGGTATCCCACGACGCTCAGCACGGCGGACAGCGCCAGCGCCAGCCACCAGGCGCCGACCGGCCTGGTCAGGGTCAGCAGCACCGGCACGACGGGCAGCAGGCGGAATATGGAACCGCCGTCGGCATAGCCGATGAACAGCACCAGCAGCGCCGCCGCCACGATGAAGGCGTGCGGAGTCCGGGCCGCGTACTCACGTATCCGGTCCGGCAGCCGACGTGTGATCGGGCCGTCCGTCCGCATGGGCGCGAGCCGACGGTAGGCGAAGGCGTCGTGGAAGAGGTCCTGGCGAAGGCTGCCGAAGGCTCCCGCGGCCAGGCGGAACTCGGGGCTCCGGGTCTTCCCGGTATCTGTCTCGGTCACGTTGCCACGGTAGGGGCACGGGCGGAGAGGGTCGTCAGCACGGAAGCGGATCCTTTTCCGTCCGTCGCAGGTACTACACGCTCCGACCAGGCGCACAGCGGCCGACCGCGGTCGGGCGCTCCGTCCGCCCTCACCATGCGAGCTGCCCGGTCACCACGCGAGGTCACCACGCGAGCTGGGCGATCTCCTCCGCGACCACCGCGCACGCGTCCGCCGTCGGGTCGATGAGCGGGAAGTGGCCGACGTCCTCCAGCAGCGTCAGCCCGACCGTCTCGCCCGCTCTGGCCGCCGCCGCCACATACTCCTCGGCGACGGCGTACGGCACGGTCAGATCCGTGCGGCCCTGCACCACGGCCGTCGCGATTCCTGTCGGCAGCAGCGCCGCCGGATCCGCGCTCTCCCGGCGCCGCTTGAACTCTTCCTCGCCGCCGAGCAGTTGGTGAATCGCTCCACCGCACACATCCAGCTCCACGGCCCGTACAAGATCCGCGATCGGCGCCAGCGCGACGACTCCGCGCAGCGGCGGCGGTTCCGGCAGCCGCCAGGGCGAGCCCTCGGGCAGCACATGACGGGCCGAGGCCCAGAGCGCGAGATGGCCGCCCGCGGAGTGCCCGGTGACGACCGTCCGCCGGGCATCCGCCTGCGGAAGCGCCTCCGCGGCCAGCGCGGGCAGCGCGTCCATCGCCGCGGCGATGTCGTCGAAGGTCTCCGGCCACCGTCCCGCGACCGGCGCGCCGCCGCCCTGCCGCGGGACTGCGGGACCGCGCCGGTACTCGACATTGGCGACGGCGAAGCCCCGGCGGGCCAGGAAGTCGGCGAACGGCGTCAGATGCTCACGGTCGTACGGCGCCCGCCACGCGCCGCCGTGCAGCACGACGACGAGCGGCACCCGCTCCTGGTTGGCTCTCGGAGCGTAGAAGTCGATCACCTGATCAGGGTGGTCGCCGTACGCCGCGCTGGCGTCGGGCCGGACGGCCGGATGGGCGAAGACCGACTCGGTCTCTGCGGCGTCACGAGCGACGGCATCGTGCGCGGCGGGGTCCGGCATCTTGCGCCAACCTTTCGGTACAGGGGCCGAATTGACCTGATCAGCGGGGACGGTATCAGCCCCGGAGGGAGTCGATCACACCCCGCTTGCCGGTGCGGGTCCCGTCCCGGCCCCCGCACCGGTCCGAGGGCTGCTCCCGCACCGGTCCGAAGGCTGCCCCGCACCGGTCCCAGGGCTGCCTCGCACCGTTCCGAGGGCCGCCCCCGCACCGTCCAAGAGCTACGCGAGCGGCCCGGCCGGGACCTCGCGGAGGACTTCCCCGAGCACCCGCGCGGCCCGTTCCGTATCGGCGAAACCGACATACAGCGGCGTGAATCCGAAGCGCAGCACATCCGGTCTGCGCAGATCGCCGACGATTCCCCGGGCGATCAGCGTCTCCATGACCACCGGCGCCTCGGCGCAGCGCAGGGCGACCTGACTGCCGCGTTCGGCATGCGCGGCCGGGGTCAGCGAGGCGACCCGGCCCGGCGGCGCGTACGCCGTCACGCACTCCAGGAAGAAGTCCGTGAGCGCCAGGCTCTTCTCGCGCACCGCTTCCACCGTCACTCCGGCCCAGACGTCGAGGGCCGCCTCCAGCGCCAGCATGGAGAGGATGTCCGGCGTGCCGACCCGGCCTCGTACGGCGCCCTCCGCCGCCGCGAAGTCCTGCGTCATCGCGAACGGATCGGCGTGCGAGGTCCAGCCGGGCAGCGGCGAGTCGAAACGGTCCTGGTGGCGCTCGGCGACATAGAGGAAGGCGGGTGCGCCGGGCCCGCCGTTCAGATACTTGTAGGTGCATCCCACGGCGAGATCCACACCGTGGTCGTCCAGGCCGACCGGCAGCGCGCCCGCGCTGTGGCACAGGTCCCAGACGGCGAGGGCTCCGGCCTTGTGCACGGCCGCGGTGATTCCCGGCAGATCGTGCAGCCGGCCGGTACGGAAGTCGACATGGTTGACCAGCGCCACCGCCGTACGCGGCCCGAGCGCGCCGGGCAGCTCCTCGGGTGCGACGGGCACGATCCGGCTGCCGGTCATCCGGGCCGCGGACCGGGCGATGTAGCCGTCCGTGGGAAAGGTCGTGGAGTCGACGAGGATCTCGTCCCGGCCGGGACCGGCGAGCCGTACGGCGGCCACCACGGCCTTGAAGACATTGACGCTGGTGGAGTCGCCGACCACGATCCGGCCGGGAGCGGCGCCGACGAGCGGCGCGATCCGGTCGCCGATCCGCTCGGGCGCCTCCCACCAGCCGCTCTCGGTCCAGGAGCGGATGCGCAGCTCGCCCCACTGACGGGCGATCACCTCCTGGAGGCGCTCCGGGACATGGCGGGGCAGCGCGCCCAGCGAGTTGCCGTCGAGATAGACGACATCGTCTTCGAGCGCGAACAGCTCACGCCGGCAGGCCAGTTCATCGGCGGCGTCCAGCGCGACGGCCCGCGCGGCGAGGGACTCCACGGTCAGGGACTCGGCCCGTGCGGCCACGAACTCAGACATGGCTGCGCGCCGTCCACAGCTCGGGGAACACGTTCTTCGTGGCGCGCTTCTCCAGCCAGGCGACACCCGCGGAGCCGCCCGTACCGGTCTTGGAGCCCATCGCGCGCCGGGTCGCCACCAGATGGTCGTTGCGCCATCGCCAGACCAGCTCACCGACGTCCGTCAACGCCTCGCCGAGCCTGATCAGTTCGCCGTGCTGGTCGGAGTCCGCGTAGATCCCGGTCCAGATCTCCTCGACGGCGGGCGACGGCTCGTACCTCCGCGCGGGATCGCGGTCGAGCACCTCCGCCGGCACCGGCAGCCCGCGCCGGGCGAGCAGCCGCAGGACCTCGTCGTACAGGCTCGGCTCCTGGAGCGCCTTCTCCAGCTCGGCGTGGACGCGGGGCGCGCCGCGGTGCGGGACGAGCATGGACGAGGACTTCTCACCGAGCAGGAATTCCATCCGCCGGTACATCGCCGACTGGAAGCCGGAGCCCTCGCCGAGCGCGCCGCGGTACGAGTTGAACTGCGCGGGCGTGAGCTGGGCGAGCGGACGCCAGGAGGCGTTGAGCGCCTCCAGCTCGCGTACGGAGCGCTTGAGCGCGTCGACCGCCACCTGGGTGCGGTCCTCGCGCAGCGCGCGCGACGCGGTCTCCCACTCGTGGACGATGACGGTGAACCACAGCTCCATGACCTGGGTGGTGACGAGGAAGACCATCTCGCCGGGGTCCTCGGAGCGTGGATGCTGAAGGTGGGTGAGGACGTCGGCCTGGACGTAGTCCTCGTACGGGGTGGTCCCCGCGAAGTCGAGATTCGGGGCTTCCGAACCGGCTCCGGGGGCATCGGGGGCGTACGACATCTCTGTCTCCTCGATATGAACTGCCGGGTAGCGGTCCGCCCCTTTCCGTGTGGTTACGGAGCCCCGGTCCCCTCCCGGCATCATAAGCCGGAGGCCGCGCCCGAGGTCAGGGCGCGGACCAGGCGGAGGCCAGGTGGGGGCCACGTGGGGGCCAGGTGGGGGCCAGGTGGGGGCCGCTCAGACCCGCGGCCCGGCGATGTACTTCCCGTCCTCGCCGTACGGCCACGCGTTGGACACACAGCCGTCCAGTCCCTTGATCTGCTGCATCATCACCGGCGCGAGCCTGCCCTGGCCCGAGCAGCCCAGATGGTGGTGTATGCCGATCTCATGGCCGACCTCGTGGTTGATGATCAGATGCCGGTACTCGGCGGCCGGCCCGTCGAATGTCGGCGAGCCCAGCACCCAGCGGCGCAGATTGACCACGACGCCGTCGACGGTCTCGCAGTTCAGCTCGCCGCGGGTGTTGAGGCCCTGGGCGAGACAGAGCCGGTCGGCGGTGGCCGGAGTGGCGATACGGATGACGAAGTCGGCGTCGGCCTTCGAGGAGACGAGCTGGAAGGAGCCCCGGCCGTGCGCGGCCCAGCCGCGCGGATGGGCGAGTATCCGCTCTATCTCGGCGGCGGCCTCCGCCGCGGATATGTCGATGCCCTTCTCGACCTGGACGCGGTAGCGGCGCAGCGGGCCTGAGCCGACCGGGCTGCCCTCCGTACGCGCGGTGGTGAAGCTGCCGGGTCCCGAGGCGGGCACACGGGGCGGCGCGGGCGGGCCGGAGGAGCGGGAGGCGGAGGGCGTACCGGACACGGACGGGCTCGCCTCACCGGAACCGGCCCCGGGACTGCTGTCGGCCCCGGAACCGGAACCGGAATCGCTGCCGGGCGCGGGCCGCGAGGACGGCGCGGACGGACTCTTCGGGGACGCCGGCGCGGTGGGAACGCTCCGGGACGGACCGATAGGTCCTCCAGGGGCGCTGACCTCGCCGGCCCTGGCGGGCCCTTCGTCGGTGCCCGGCACAAACGCGAACACCGCACCGCCGAGAACGGTCACGACCGCCAGGCCGAGCCCGCCGAGGGCCAGCGGACCGAGAGGACGACGACGGCTGCCGCTGCGATTCCCGCGGCGACCGCCGACGCGTCCACGACGGCCGCATCGACGGGTGATGACACGCTTGCCCAAGACGGGACTTCCCCCCTGGTGGGTGTGGACGGTGGACCCGCGGGGCGTGCGATCGTACAGACGACCGAAGGCCCGCGCCCTGGCAGACGGGCGGGGCCTTCGAAAGGTTCCATACGCAACCGGATGACTTCACGCAAGGGACATGGCGCGCGCACGGGACATGGCGCGCGGCCGGCGGTCGGACTGCTGGTCAGCCGAGGGTGTCGGCCGCCAGCGCCGAGGAGTCACGCAGAAACGTCGAGCAGCGCTCGTACTCGTCCTGCTCACCGATCGCCTGCGCGGCCCGCCCGAGCGCGTGCAGCGCACGGAGGAAGCCACGGTTCGGCTCGTGCTCCCACGGCACGGGCCCATGGCCCTTCCAGCCGTTGCGCCGCAGAGCGTCGAGCCCGCGGTGGTAACCGGTCCTGGCATACGCGTACGACTCGACGACCCGGCCGTTCTCGAACGCGTCATCGGCGAGCTGCGCCCAGGCCAGCGAGGACGTCGGATACTTCGCGGCGACCTCGGCGGGCGGCGTCCCGTCGGCAAGCAGCTCACGCGGCTCGGGATCATCAGGAAGCTGAGTGGGGGGAGGTCCCCCCAGAAGGTCTTTATGGATGGCCATACCTACAGTCTGCCCTGCCCCACCTCCAAGCCCACCCACCCGCCCCCGAAGGGCCGGGCCGTCGGGTCAGCCGTTCGGGGCCGGGCGGTCTGTCGTTCCTTCGTCGGGGGAGGACCGTGCGGCGTTCGGTTCCAGTGGGGGCGCCGTCAGGCCGCAGTGGATCTTGCACTCGGGCTGCTCGACCGGTGCCTTCGGGTTCCGTACCGTCGCGAAGGCGATCAGCGCGCCCGCGACCAGGATGCCCGCGCACAGCGGCATCGCGCGGTTGAAGCTGGCGCCGAACTGGGTCGCCGAGCGGTACGCCTCCGGGCCCAGGCCCGCCAGCAGAGGCAGGGCCGCCACCGCGAGCAGGCCGGCCGCGCGGGCCGCCGCGTTGTTGATACCGCTGGCCAGGCCCGCCCGCGCGGTGTCCACGGAGGCCAGCACCGTCGCCGTCAGCGGCGCGACCAGGGTCACCATGCCCATCCCCATCACCAGCAGTGCGGGCAGCACATCCGGAAGGTACGAGGCGCCCGCGCCCACGCGCAGCATCAGCAGCATCCCACCGGCGCACAGCAGCGGTCCCACGGTCAGCGGAAGCCGCGGTCCCGTCTTCTCGCCCAGCGCCCCGGAACGCGCGGAGAGCAGCAGCATCAGGATCGTCGTGGGCAGCAGAGCCGCGCCCGCGCCCAGCGCCGAGTACCCCACCACCACCTGGAGTTGGAGCGCGGCGAGGAAGAAGAAACCGCCGAACGCCGCGTACACGCACACCGTCACCAGATTCACCGCGGTGAACTGCCGGGACCCGAAGATCGACGGCGGCAGCATCGGTTCCGGGCGTCGCCGCTCGACCATCACGAACGCCACGGCGACCGCCACGCCGATCAGCCCGGACCAGATGTCCTTGCCGATCAGCGCATAGGTGATCAGCGCCAGCCCCACCGCACCGAGCACCGCGCCCAGCACATCGAACCGGCCGTGCGCCGCCGGATCCCTGGACTCCGGTACATGCCGCAGCGCCACCGGTGTACAGATCGCCGCCAGCGGCACATTCAGCAGAAACACCCAGCGCCAGCCGGGACCGTCGACCAGCCAGCCGCCCACGAACGGGCCGATCGCCGCCCCGACCCCGCCGAACCCGGACCAGAGTCCGACGGCCCGGGCCCGGTCGTCCGGATGGAAGCTCGCCTGGATGATCGCGAGCGAGCCCGGCACGAGCAGCGCGCCACCGATGCCCTGCAAGGCACGTGCGGTGATCAGAATGGCGGCGTTCGGCGCGATCCCGCAGAGCAGCGAGCCGAGCGCGAACCAGACCACACCGAGTACGAAGATCTTCCGCCGCCCGTACCGGTCGCCGAGCGAGCCGCCCAGCAGGATCAGCCCGGCCAGCGTGACCATGTACGCGTTGACGGTCCACTGGAGCGATGCCAGATCCGCGTTGAGCGACCTCCCGATATGAGGCAGCGCGACATTGACGACGGTGGAGTCGAGCAGGGCCATGCTCGAACCGAGCACCGTCGTCAGAATGATCCAGCGGCCCTGGGCCGAGGACAGCCTGATCTCCATACGGGGATCATCCTCGCCCGGAAGCCCAGGGGCGACCCGGCTGCCGTAATCGCCACGGCCGATTCCGGCGCGGCCCGGACCGCGCCGCTCGGTACGACTCGGACCCGGCACCATACGAGAGGTGCCGGGCCCGGTGTGCGAGCGTCCCGCGGATCAGATGCGCCGCACGCTACTTGAGCTTCGTGCCCGTCGAGCGCAGCGCGCCACACGCCTCGGTGACACGCTTGGCCATGCCCGCCTCGGCCAGCTTGCCCCAGGTGCGCGGGTCGTACGTCTTCTTCGAGCCGACCTCGCCGTCGACCTTCAGCACACCGTCGTAGTTGGTGAACATGTGCCCCGCGATCGGACGCGTAAAGGCGTACTGCGTGTCCGTGTCCAGATTCATCTTCACCACGCCGTTCTCCAGCGCCGTGGCGATCTCCTCGGCCGTGGAGCCGGAGCCGCCGTGGAAGACGAAGTCGAACGGCTGGCTGCCCGCGGCCTTGCTGTACTTGGCGGCCACACCGGCCTGAAGGTCCTTGAGCAGCTCGGGACGGAGCACCACATTGCCCGGCTTGTAGACGCCATGGACATTGCCGAAGGACGCGGCCAGCAGATAGCGGCCCTTCTCGCCCAGACCGAGCGCCTCGGCGGTACGCAGCGCGTCCTCGACCGTCGTGTACAGCTCGTCATTGATCTCGTGGCTGACGCCGTCCTCCTCGCCACCGGTCGGAGTGATCTCGACCTCAAGGATGATCTTGGCGGCGGCGGCCTTGGCGAGCAGTTCCTCACCGATGGCCAGGTTGTCGGCCAGGGTCTCGGCGGAGCCGTCCCACATATGCGACTGGAAGAGCGGGTTGCGCCCGGCCCGTACCCGCTCGGCGGAGATGTCGAGCAGCGGACGGACATAGCCGTCGAGCTTGTCCTTGGGACAGTGGTCGGTGTGCAGCGCGACCGTGATGTCGTACTTCGCGGCGACCACATGCGCGAACTCGGCGAGCGCGACCGCGCCGGTCACCATGTCCTTGTTGTACTGACCGCCCAGGAACTCCGCACCGCCGGTGGACATCTGGATGATGCCGTCGCTCTCGGCCTCCGCGAAGCCGCGCAGCGCAGCGTGCAGGGTCTGGGACGAGGTCACATTGATGGCCGGGTAGGCGAACTTGCCTGCCTTCGCCCGGTCGAGCATCTCGGCGTAGACCTCGGGGGTTGCGATGGGCATCGGGCCGCTCCTTGTGATGTGCGGGTGTGAGGTGCTTGTCCCTGACTGGGGTCCCTGACCTGGGGGCGACGTCATCGTCTCCCCCATCCTTCCAGACTCCGGTACGGGCTCCACTTGGAGCCCGGCATCCGCGAGACCTTCTGTACCACGGCCCGTACCGCGACGCGGCGCTGGGTG
>NZ_FMDK01000167.1 GCF_900091995.1 Streptomyces sp. MnatMP-M17 | reverse complement strand
CCCGCCGCGGCGGGGCTCGCATCCCGGAGCCCCGGCTCCGGCCGCGGGTCCCGCCGTGGGCCGGGCCTCGGATCCGGCCGGGTGCCCGGCCGTGGCGTCCGTCGCCAACTTCCCTTCAGCCCTTGGCTGTTCGCCGCGCCGGGACTGCTGATCGTCGGCGCGTTCAGCCTCTATCCGTTCTTCAGCACCCTGGTGAACTCCTTCACCGACCGGCGGGCCCTGATGCCCGGCCGGTATGTGGGACTCGCCAACTTCCGCGAGCTGCTCGACGACGAGATGTTCTGGATCGGGCTGCGCAACAGCACGCTGTATGTCGTCGGTGTTGTCCCGGCGCTGGTCATCCTGCCGCTGCTGCTGGCGATGCTCGTCCAGCGGCATATCCCGGGCATCACCTTCTTCCGCGCCGCCTTCTACACACCCGTCGTCGCCTCGATCGTCGTGGTCGGGCTGATCTGGGTATGGATGCTGGACGACCGCGGGCTGATCAACTCCGTACTGGAGACCGTGGGCATCGGCAGGATCGGCTTTCTCAGCGACCAGTGGCTGCTGCTGCTCAGCGCGATGGCCGTCACGGTCTGGAAGGGCCTCGGCTACTACATGATCGTCTATCTGGCCGCTCTGGCCAACGTACCGCGCGAGCTGCACGAGGCCGCCGCCGTGGACGGTGCGGGAGCCGTACGCCGCTTTGTCACCGTGACCGTCCCGGCCGTCCGCTCCACGATGGTCCTGGTCGGGGCGCTCTCCTCGGTCGCCGCCTTCAAGGTGTTCTCCGAGGTCTATCTGATGGCGGGACCCAGCGGCGGTCCCGCGGGCGAGGACACCACTCTGGTGATGCTCGTGCAGCGTGTCGGTACGGGACTGACCGGCCGGGTCGGCTACGCGTCCGCGATCTCCGTGGTGGTTTTCGTCGTCACGGTGGCCCTGATGCTGCTGGTGCTCCGCGCCGACCGCAAGGAGGACGCGTGAGCTTCCCGCCCCCCACGACGACCACGACGACCGCCACGACGGATGTGCCGGCCCGTACCCGTACCTTCAGCGACGCCGACGGGCGGCGGATCGCGCCCTGGCAGCTCGTGGTGCGCTATGTCCTGCTGCTCGCCGTACTGGCCCTGATGGTCGGCCCGTTCCTCTGGCAGCTCTCCACCTCGCTCAAGGGCCTGCGCGAGGACATCTTCAGCTCTCCGCCGACCTTCCTCCCGAGCGATCCGACTCTCGACAACTACGGCCGCGTCGCCGACACCATCCCGGTCTGGGACTACGCCTTCAACTCGCTGAAGGTCGCCCTGGCCAGCGTGGTCACCAACTGTGTGGGCGCCGCGCTGGCGGGCTACGCGCTGGCCCGGATGCGCTACCGCGGACGCCGGGCGGCGACGCTGGCCTTCATCCTCGCCATGCTCGTGCCCGTCGAGGGCATCATCATCGCCCAGTTCACCACCATGCGGGAACTCGGTCTGAACAACACCCTGGTCGGCGTGCTGCTGCCCGGATCCATCAGCGCGCTGAACGTCCTGCTGATGCGCAACGCCTTTCTCCATCTCCCGCAGGAGGTGGAGGAGGCGGCCTATGTCGACGGAGCCACGGTCTGGCAGCGGTTCCTGCGGATCGCCCTGCCCTCGGTCAAGGGCACTCTCGCCGTGGTCGCGATCTTCGCCTTCATGGGCGCCTGGGACGACTTCCTCTGGCCGCTGATCGTCCTCAGCGATCCGGAGAACTTCACTCTGACCATCGGACTGAACTATCTGCACGGCACGTTCGCCAACGACGAACGGCTGGTCGCGGCGGGCACAATCATCGCCGTACTCCCGCTCATCGTGCTCTTCGCCTTTCTCCAGCGCTACTTCTTCCGAGGCGTCGGCGAAGGCGCCGTCAAAGGCTGACGGACACCGCACCCAGAACCAGGACAACGTTGCCAGTATGAGCACTTCCGCACCGCCCGCGCCGCGTTTCGGCGTCAACTACACGCCCAGCCAGGGCTGGTTCCACCACTGGCTGGACTTTGATCCCGACGCCGTACGTGCCGATCTGGACTCCGTCGCGGAGCTCGGCCTCGATCACATCCGGGTCTTCCCGCTGTGGCCGCTCTTCCAGCCCAACCGCACCCTGATCAGGCCCCGCGCGATCGAACAGCTCGTCCAGCTCGCCGACGCGGCGGCCGAACGCGGACTGGACGTCAATGTCGACGGACTCCAGGGCCACTTGTCGAGCTTCGACTTCCTGCCCGCCTGGACACAGACCTGGCACCGCCGAAACATCTTCACGGACAACGATGTCGTCGCCGGGCAGGCCGAGTATCTGCGTACGCTCGCCGCCGCGCTCGCCGACCGGCCCAACTTCATCGGGATGACCGTCGGCAACGAGATCAACCAGTTCTCCGGGCCGCCGCATCCCGATCCCGACCTGATCACTCAGGAGCAGGCGGCCGGCTGGCTCCACCGGATGCTGGAGGCATGTGAGGAGGGAGCGCCCGGCAAGCTCCATCTGCACGCCGAGTACGACGCCGCCTGGTACCAGGACGGGCACGCCTTCACTCCGGCGCACGCGGCCAGGATCGGCGCCGTCACCGCCGTGCACTCCTGGGTGTTCAACGGCACCGCCCAGCGGTACGGCCGTACCAGCACCGCCACCGAGCACCACGCCGCCTATCTGATCGAGCTGGCCAAGGCCTGGGCGCTGGAGCCGCACCGGCCGGTCTGGCTCCAGGAGGTCGGTGCGCCCGCGCCGGTGATCCCGGCCGAGCACGCCGCCGCGTTCACCGAGGCGACCGTGGCCAACGCGCTGGACTGCGCCGATGTCTGGGGCATCACCTGGTGGTGCTCGCACGATGTGTCGCGCTCGCTCGCCGACTTCCCGGAGCTGGAGTACAGCCTCGGTCTGCTGACCAACGACCGGCAGGTCAAGCCCGCCGGACGGGCCCTCGCACGGATCGTCGAGGAGTGGCGCGGCAGACAGTACGCGCCCGCGGTGCGGACCACCGGGCTCGTGGTGGACACCGGGGACGACGACGCCGTGCCCGCCCGTGCCGTCTGCGGTCCCGGCGGAGCGTTCTTCGAGGCCTTCGCCCGGCTCACCGCGGCCGGTGTCCGTCCGAGCGCGGTCCTTGCGGGCCGGGCCGAGGACAAGGAGCATCTGGCGATGCGCGGTATCACCGAGGTCGTCCATCCGGACCAGGTCGGCTGATCCTCTGATCCTGGGTACACCTCCCCGTAGCCCGTAGCCCGCGACCTCGTACTCCGTATACCGTCCCTGCCGGCCGCCGGCCACCCGCACTCACCGCACCTCTCACGCACCTCAGGAGCGTTCCCACATGCACGACGACCGCAGCCTGGTCGAAGGCCGCCTCAAGCGGGTCCTCGACGAGCGCATCCGGCCCGCCGTATATCCCGAATCCGTACCGCTCGACATCGCCGTCTGGACCGCGCCGGGAGAGCCCGTACCGGTCGAGGAGGGCCTCGCCGGCCCGACCGAGCCGATCGCGGTCGGCGACCGCTGGGGCGCGCCCTGGGGCACGAGCTGGTTCCGTGTCTCCGGAACCGTCCCCGAGCGGTGGGCGGGCCGCACCGTGGAGGCCCTGCTCGACCTCGGATTCGACGAGAACATGCCGGGATTCCAGTGCGAGGGCCTGGTCTACCGGCCCGACGGCTCGCCGGTGAAGGGCCTCAATCCGCGCAACCAGTGGGTACGGATCGGCGCGCCCGTCGCGGGCGGCGAAGAGGTGCTGCTGCATATCGAGGCCGCGTCCAACCCGGTGATCCTCGACTATCACCCGTTCCTGCCGACCACGCTCGGCGACAAGGAGACCGCGGGCACCGAACCGCAGTACACGCTCGCCCGGATGGATCTCGCCGTCTTCGACGAGACCGTCTGGCAGCTCGTCCAGGACCTTGAGGTGCTCGGCGAGCTGATGGCCGAGCTGCCCGTGGACGGC
>NZ_FMDK01000013.1 GCF_900091995.1 Streptomyces sp. MnatMP-M17 | reverse complement strand
CCGCGCGGAGCCCGGCCGATGCCGTCGCTCCGCCTCGGTGCCGCCCTGCCGCGCAGCCGCTGCCGCAGCAGCTCCTGCCGCAGCGCCGCCCGGTTGCCGGTCTCGGTCTCGGTCATCGCACACTCCTCTGGGACAGCAGTCCCGCCACTTCGTCGTCCGACAGCCCGGCGATCTCGGCCTCGACGGCCTCGGACACCGCCTCGGCCAGCCCGGCCACCGTGGTGGCCTCGAACAGCCTGCGCAGCGGCAGGTCGACCGCGAACGCCTCTCTGATCCGCGCGAGTACCCGGGTGGCCAGCAGCGAGTGGCCGCCCAGCGCGAAGAAGTCGTCCAGGGCGCCGACCCGCGCCGTGTCGAGCACCTCGCACCAGATCGCGGCGACGGTCTCCTCCGCCGGATCACGCGGTGCCACGTACTCCCGTCCGCCGTCCGTACGGGCGAGCACCGGATCGGGCAGCGCCTTGCGATCCACCTTCTTGCTGGTGGTGAGCGGCAGCGCGGGCAGTGTCACCCAGAGCGACGGGATCATGTACTCGGGCAGCAACTCGCCCAGATGGGAGCGGAGTTCGCCGATGCCCGGGACCGAGCTGTCCGGCCGGGCCACCAGATACGCGGCCAGCCGCTTGTCGCCTGGCGCCACCTCCGCCGCCACGGCCACGGCCTCCTGGATCGCCGGATGGCGCACCAGGGCCGCCTCGATCTCGCCCAGCTCGATCCGCAGTCCGCGGATCTTGACCTGATGGTCGATCCGGCCCAGGAACTCGATCGTGCCGTCGGGCCGGTGGCGTACGAGATCGCCGGTCCGGTACAGCCGCTGTCCCGGCTCCGTGCCCAGCGGATCAGGTACGAACCGGTCGGCGGTCAGCTTCGGCCTGCCGTGGTAGCCACGCGCCAGCCGTACTCCGCCGAGGCACAGCTCACCGGGCACACCGGCCGGGACCGGACGCAGATCCGCGTCCAGTACATAGGCCCGGGTCCCGGCCACGGGCCGTCCGATGGGCAGGGCCGAAGCGCCCGGTTCGTTGTTCTGCCCGCGGCCGAGGCCCGCGCCTGGTTCGGCTCCTACCCGGTGGAGCAGGCAGGTGACGGTCGCCTCGGTGGGCCCGTAGTTGCACAGGAAGCGTCCGGGCAGCCCGGTCTCGGCCCAGCGCCGCGCGTCGGCCGCCGTGACTACATCACTGCCGACATTCATCAGCTTCAGCCCGGACAGCCGGTGCAGCGAGCCGGACTCCGCCATCGCCCGGTAGTAGGCCGGAGTGATCTCGACGATCGTCACCTCGTGCTCAGCGAGCCGGGCGGGCAGCTCCGCGGGCGTCCAGAAGACCGGATCGCCCACCACGATCGTGGCGCCCGCCGTCAGCGTGGCCGCGATCTGGTCCATCGCCACATCGAAGGTGAGCGCGGACAGCAGCACCACCCGCTCGCCCGGCTCGATGCCGTACTCGTCCGCGATCACCCGGCAGTGATGGGCATAGGAGCGGTGCTCGATCATCACGCCCTTGGGACGCCCGGTGGAGCCGGAGGTGTAGATGACATAGGCGAGATTTCCCGGTGTGACCGGCACGGGCGCGTTCGCCGATGCCAGCGGATCCGAAGACATCGGCGAATCCGCCTTCAGCTCCGGTCCGCCGATCCTGTCCTCGCCGTCGACGGTGACCACGTGGTACGGACCTGTCCCCAGCCGGTCCGCGAAGTCCGCGCCGGCGACCACCACCGTCGCGCCGACATCGCCCAGCATGAAGCGCAGCCGCTCCAGCGGATGCAGCGGATCGAACGGCGCGTACACACCGCCGGCCTTGAGCACACCCAGCAGCACCACGACCGCCTCGGCGCTGCGCTCCAGGCAGGACGCGACCACCGTCTCCGGTCCCACGCCCAGGGAGCGCAGCCGATGCGCGAACCGGTTGGCGCGGGCGTTCAGCTCCGCATAGCCGATCTCCACATCCCCGGACACCACCGCCACCGCGTCCGGTGTCCGCGCGGCCTGCCGCTCGAACAGCTCCGGTACGGTCAGCGCGTGCTCGGCCGCGGGATCGAGCCGGGCGAGCCGGTCCCTCTCCGGATCCGACCAGCTGTGCACCAGCGTCCTGTGCTCGGCCTCGGTGAGCAGCGCGAGATCGCCGATCCGCGCGTCGGGACCGGCGGTGACACTGTTCAGCAGCGCCAGATAGTGCCCGGCCATCCGCTCGACCGTCGTCCGCTCGAAGAGCCCTGTCGCATACTCGAACCAGCAGTGCAGCCGTCCGTCGGGGCGCTGCTTGACCGTCATCGTGAGATCGAACTTGGCCACGGCGGGCCCGGTGTTGACCGGCTCGATGACCGATCCGCCCAGCGTCGCGGGCACGCCCTCCATGTGCTGGAGTTCGAACATCACCTGGAACAGCGGATTGCGCGAGAGATCGCGGTCCGGCCGCAGCGCGTCCACGAGATGCTCGAACGGTACGTCCTGGTGGGCCATCGCCTCCAGGGACACCGTACGCACCTGGTCCAGGAAGTCCGTGAAGACCGGATTGCCCGACAGATCGTTGCGGATCACCAGATTGTTGGTGAAGAAGCCGACCAGCTCCTCGGTCTCCTCCCGGGTCCGTCCCGCGACCGGAGTGCCGACCGCGATATCCGTACGGCCGGTGTAGCGCCCGAGCAGCAGTTGGAACGCCGCCAGCAGGACCATGAACGGCGTCGCGCCGTGCCGTGCCGCCAGGTCCGAGACACCTCGGCCCGTCCCGGCCGGCACATCCACGATCACCGTGTCGCCACGGGCGTCGCGCACGGCTGATCTGATCCGGTCGGCGGGCAGCTCTACAGGGCTGAGTCCGGCCAGCCGGTCGCTCCAGTACGCGAGTTGGCCCGCGATCTCGCCCGCCGACTGCTGTGCGCGCTGCCAGGCCGCGAAGTCCGCGTACTGCACCGGCTGGGCACGGAGCGGCGAGGGCAGGCCGGCCGCGAACGCCTCGTACGCCGCGTTCAGGTCCTTCAGACAGATGGCCATCGACCAGGCGTCGAAGGCGATGTGATGGAGCGTCAAACCAAGCAGATGGTCGTCCGGCGCCGTACGGATCACCGTGACCCGGAACGGTGCCTCCCGCTCCAGATTGAACGGCAGACCGGAGGCCCGGTCCAGCAGCTCCCGGGCCGAGGCCTCGGCGTCCGGCTCCCCGGACAGATCGTGCAGTGTGAAGTCGACAGGGCCCGGCGGATCGATGAGCTGCACCGGATCACCGCCACGCGAGACATAACGGGTGCGCAGGATCTCGTGCCTGGCCGCGGTCGCGTCCACCGCCCGCCGGAACGCCTCGGTGTCCAGCGGGCCGCGCAGCCGCAGTGCCACCGGCACGACATACTCGTCGCTGCCCGGATCGAGCTGGTCCAGGAACCACATACGCTGCTGGCCGAACGAGAGCGCGAGCTCCCCGCCGCGCTCCACCGGCCGGATCCCGGGCTCCTTGTCGTCCGTTCCGGCCGAGCCGGCCCGGGCGGCCAGCTCCGCGACCGTACGGGCATGGAACAGCTCGCCGACCGTCAGCTCGATGCCGAAGGCGCGCCGCAGCCGCAGCACCAGCCGGATCGCCAGCAGGGAGTGCCCGCCGAGTGCGAAGAAGTCGTCGTCGGCGCCGACCCGTTCCACTCCGAGGATCTCGCCCATCAGCTCGGCGACGGTCCGCTCGGCGGCGGTGCGCGGAGCCGTCCAGGCCGTTCCGTCCGGCTGGTCACGGCTCTCCGGCGAAGGCAGCCGTCCGCGGTCCACCTTGCCGTTCGGTGTCAGCGGAATCGCGTCGAGCGGGACCGTGACCGACGGGATCATGCTCTCCGGCAGCCGGGCCGCCAGCAGGGCACGCAGCTCCTCGGACTCCGGGAGCGATGTGCCCGGCGCCGCTACGAGATAGGCGACCAGCTCCGTGTCGCCGGACTCCGGCCGGTGCGTGGTCACCACCGCGGCGGCGACCGCGGGATGGGCGGTGAGAGCCGCCTCGATCTCGCCCGGCTCGATCCGGACACCTCGTACCTTGACCTGCTCGTCGATACGCCCGACGAATTCGAGCGCACCGTCCTCACGACGGCGCACCAGGTCTCCGGTGCGGTACCACCGCTCGCCGGGAGTGCTCGGGAACGGATGCGGAGTGAAGCGGTCCGCCGTCAGATCTCCTCGGCCGGCATAGCCGCGCGCCAGACCGACGCCAGCGACACACAGCTCACCGGGCACACCCACCGGTACGAGCTGGTCCTCGGCGTCCACCACGAATGTACGGACATTGGGCAGCGGACGGCCGATCGGGACGATCTCCGTCCCCTCGGTCCCGTCGTAGCGCCACGCCGTGGAGTCGATCGCGCACTCGGTCGGGCCATAGGTGTTGAACACCTCGACATCGGCCGTCTCGCGCAGCCGCGCGCAGAGCTCGGCGGGCAGCGGCTCACCGGCCGAGCACACCAGCCGCAGCGCGGAGCACTCACCGAGATCCGTCTCGGCCAGCAGCAGCCGCAGCACCGACGGGACGAGCTGAAGGACGGTCACCTCGTGCTCGGCCACCGCGCGGACCATGAGCGAGGGATCGCGATGGGCCTCCTCGGGCGCCATGACCACCGCGCCGCCCGAGACGAGCGGCGAGAGGAACTCCCACACGGCCGCGTCGAATCCGATGGTGGTCTTCTGGAGCACCCGGTCGCCCGGGCCGATCCCGTACCGGTCCACCGACCACAGCACACGGTTGCGTATGCCGGCCTGGGTGACCACCACACCCTTGGGCCGCCCGGTCGAACCGGACGTATACATGATGTACCCGGCATCGGTATTGCCGACAAACACCGGTTCCATCAAGGCCGTGTCCGACAGCACGCTCTTGTCGCGCCCGGCGCCGTCGACCGTCACCACACGAGGATGAGCGGGCAGCCTCTCACGCAGCGACTCCTGGGTGAGCAGCACCTCGGCCCCGGCGTCGGAGATCATGAACGCCAGCCGCTCCGCCGGATGTTCGGGCGCAAGCGGTACATAGACGCCCCCCGAGGCGAGCACCGCGAGAAGCGCCGTGACAAGGTCGTTGCTCCGGTGCAGCGCCACTCCGACGGGCGTGCCGCGTGTGACTCCCAGGCTCTGGAGCCGCAGGGAGAGCATGCCCACCTGCCGCGCGAGCTCCGCGTAACTGGTCTCCGTACTCCCGGACACCACGGCCAGCGCGTCCGGTGTGGCCCGCGCCCGCTCCAGGAACAGTTCGGACAGGGACCGGTCGGCGGTCACCGTGTCCGTACGGTTCCACTCGGCGAAGCGCGGCAGTTCGGACTCGGGAACGATCTCCAGCCGGTGCACGGATACGCCGGGCCGGTCGGCGATATCGGTGAGCAGCCGCAGCAGTCCGGCCGCCATCCGTTCGATACGCGCCGCATCGAACAGGGCCGTCGGATAGAGGAACTTCGCCTCCAGCGAGCCGTCCGGCCGCGCGGCGAGATGCAGCGACAGATCGAACGCCGAACTCGCCGTGGTGGACTCGTACTTGGAGACCTCCAGACCGGGCAGCCGCAGCGGCCGGCGACGGGCGTTGTGCAGCGCGAACCCGACCTGGAAGACCGGGTTGCGGGACGGATCGCGCTCCGGAGCCAAATCGGCGACGACGCGCTCGAACGGCACCTCCTGATTGCTGAAGTCGTCCAGCTGGGCGTCACGGACGCGCGCCAGCAGCTCCGTGAACGACGGATCGCCGGACAGATCGGTCCGCAGCACCACGGTGTTGAGGAACATACCGATCATCTGGTCCAGCTCGGGCTGGTCACGGCTGGCCAGGGAGACGCCGACCGCCACATCGCGCCGGCCCGTGTGCCGGGCCAGCAGAAGCTGGAACGCGGCGAGATACGTCATGAACGGTGTCGCGCCCGCGCGACGGCCGACCTCGTCGACCCGCGCCGCGAGCTCGGCGGGCACCGTGAAGGACAGACTGTCCCCGGCGGAGTCCCACCGGGCCGGCCGCGGCCGGTCGGCGGGCAGCTCCAGCGGGTCGAGATCCGCCAGCCGCTCCCGCCAGTAGGCGCGCTGCCGGTCCATGGACTCGGCGGACGCCTCGTAGCTCTCGCGCTGCCACTGCGCGTAGTCCAGATACTGCACGGGCAGCGGTTCCAGCGGCGACGGCTCGCCCTTGGTGAACGCGGTGTACAGCGCCTCGATCTCCTCCGCGAGCACACCCCACGACCAGCCGTCGAAGGCGATGTGATGCACGGTGATCAGCAGCGCCGTGTCGTCCGGGCCGAGCTTCACCAGTGTCAGCCGCCACGGCGGGCGCTCGCGCAGATCGATCGGCGTGCGCAGCTCGGTGGCGCTGAGCTCCCGCAGCCGCGTGCGCCGCTCGTCGGCCGGCAGTCCGGCGAAATCCACCAGGGCGGGCTCCACCGGCCGTGGCGGATCCACGGTCTGCGCACCGGCGCCGCCGCCTTCTCCGTCTCCTTCGACAGAGCCGTACCGCGTGCGCAGCACCTCGTGACGTACGGCAATTTCGGAGAGCGCGGCCGTGAGCGCGCCGGTGTCCAGCGGCCCTCGCAGCCGGAACGCCTCGTGCAGTAGATACTCGGTCGTGGCTCCGGACCGTAGCTGATCGAGAAACCAGAGCTGTTCCTGTGCGAATGACAGCGGGTACGGGCCGTCGCCGGTTGCCATCGGTCGCCTCCCAGAGCGAGAAGTAGGGTTCACGGGACCGGGATGAGGACACCCGGTGATACGGAGCGGGACGCTCCGCCAAGGGAATTCGCCGCGCTTACGCCGGTGCGGAGACGGCGTCCGGTGCGGCGACGGCATCCGAGGGGGAGAAGGCGTCCGAGGGCTCGGCCATGGCCACGGCGATCTTCCGCGGGCCGGTGAACGGCTCACGCGCGTGCGACGCCAGCATGTTGTCCACCAGCAGCACATCGTCGCGCTGCCAGTCGAAGCGCCGCAGCTCGGCGCGGTAGCAGCTGCGCAGATGGGCGACGATGTCGTCCGGGATGCGCTCGCCGTCGCCGTAGAAGGTGTTGGTCGGCAACTCGTCCTCGGCGAACATCTCCCGCAGGCCCGAGCAGATCTCCTCGGCCAGCGTGGTCACATGGAAGAACGAGAGGTGGTTGAACCACACCTCCTCACCGGTGACGGGATGAGTGTGCACGGCCTTCCGGCGGGCCCGGGTGCGCAGCCCGTCGGCGCCCGTCCATTCCACCTCCACACCGTTGCGCGCGCAGTAACGGGCCACCTCGTCGCGGTCGTCGGTGTTGAACGCCTGCTGCCAGGGCACTCCGAAGCCCTCGATGAAGTTGCGCACCACCATCCAGCCACGGGCCGCGAACTCCTCGCGTACGGCGGGATCGATGGCGCGCAGCACCCGGCGGGTGTCGGCGAGCGGCGTCGAGCCCAGGGTCTCCGGAGGCCGTACGCAGTAGAAGAACAGGGTCATCGGCCAAGTGGCCTGGTAGGAGTTCTCGTTGTGCAGGAAGATCTCCTCGCTCGGCGGATAGTCCGTCGAGGTGTAGACCTGCCCTTTGATGGTGCTGCGCGGCGAGGAGCGCTCCGCGTAGGCGAGAGGCTCGCCCGACACGGCCCGTACGACGTCCTCGAAGCCCTCGACACCGCCGATGTCGAATCCGCGGAGCAGGACCGCGCCGTGCTTGCGCAGCCGTCGGCGGATGAACGGGCGGGCGTCCGGCAGGAATTCGGCCACCGGCGTGCCCGGCGTCCCGGCCGGCACGACGAACGGCAGAGTGGATCGTGTACCGGCGGTCGCTTCGGGAGGCTCGGCGACGGACCACCGCCCGGAATCCGCGCGGGCGGGCGGGGCCTGGGGTGCGGATGAGTTCACAGTCATGCGCCTCAGCCTCAGCGGCGGGCCGCGCCCGAACGAGAGAACAAGCGGCAGCACTGTCGGCAGCGCGTACGCCCGCCACTCTGCGCTTTCTTCTCTGCAAGCCGCGCCGGACCACCGGCAGGCTCGCTTCCGTCGCCACCGATCACGTGGCGTCCATGACGCGACCGTGAAGCCGAGGAGGGCCGCCATGGCCGAGGAACACACCGACGAGCGTATGCACCAGGTCGTCGTGAACGACGAGGAGCAGTACTCCCTCTGGCCCGTCGACCGGGCCCTGCCGCTCGGATGGCACGCGGAGGGCACGCAGGGCAGCCGGGCGGACTGCCTCACCCATATCGGCGCCGTCTGGACCGACATGCGCCCGCTCAGTCTGCGCCGCGAGATGGACGGCGCCGTCCAGGCCTGAGCCACTTTGCCTGCCCTGCCCTGCCCTGCCCTGCCCTGCCCTGTCCTGTCCCTGCCCGCGCTGCCTGTCCTGCCCGCCCTGACCGCCGTACCCGTACCGGACCCTGCTGGCCGAGGTGCCTGACTGATGAATATGCCAAGGACCCACGAACGAGGTCTGCCGGGCCGGTACGCCGAAGGGCGAGTACCGGCCACCGCGGGAGGCGATACGCGATGACCACCGTCGCAAAGTCGCCGCCCGAAGGCCCGGTGACACCGCTCCACCGCAACCGTGACTTCATGCTGCTGTGGAGCGGCTCGGCCGTCTCCATCGTCGGCTCGACCGCCTCCACGGTCGCCTATCCGCTGCTCGTACTCGCCCTGACCGGCTCGGCGTCCGACGCGGGCATCGCCGGTTTCTTCGCCCTGCTGCCCACCCTGCTGTTCCAGCTTCCGGCCGGTGCGCTGGTCGACCGCTGGAACCGTAAACGGCTGATGATCTGGTGCGACGTACTGCGCTGCCTCGGCGCCGCGAGCATCGTGGCGGCGATGGTCCTCGGCGAACTGCGCCTCGCGCACATCCTGGTCGTCGGATTCGCCGAAGGCACCTTTTCCGTGTTCTACGGACTGGCCGCGCACGCGGCGGTCCCGAATGTCGTCGGCCCGGGCCAGCTGCGCCAGGCGCTCTCGCACAACGAGGCGCGTGGCCGGGCGGCCACCATGCTCGGTACGCCGCTGGGAGGCATCCTCTTCGGCGTGGGACGCTCCGTACCGTTCCTGCTCGACGCCGTGAGCTATCTGGTGGCGCTGGTCGGTCTGCTGCTCGTACGCAAGGACTTCGAGGCGGAACGGACCACCCGGCGCACCGGCGGGATGGCCTCCCAGGTCTGGGAAGGGCTGGTCTGGCTCAAGGACCAGCCGTTCGTACGGGCCACCACTCTGCTGGTCGCGGGGAGCAACTTCCTCTTCCGCGCGCTGTTTCTGATCGTCATCGTGATGGCCACCGCCGCCGGGGCCTCCTCGGCCGGGATCGGCATCATGGTCGGCGCCGCCGGAGCCGGCGGCGTACTCGGCTCGCTCACCGCCACCTGGTTCGGCCGCAGATTCTCGCTGGCCGCCCTGGTGATCGGGGCGAACTGGGTCTGGGCGCTGCTGATGGGCGTCATCGTGTACGCCGACCATCTCGTGGTCCTCACGGTCGCCTACGCGGCGATGTGGTTCGTCGGGCCCGTCTGGAATGTCGCGGTCGGCAGCTATCAGCTCGCCATCACACCGGACCGGCTGCGCGGCCGTGTCCTCGCGGCGACCAGCATGCTGTCCGCCGGAGCCCTGCCCATCGGCGCGCTCGTCGGCGGACTGCTGCTGGACGCGGTCGGGCCGCAGCGGGCCGCCGCCGCCCTCGCTGTCTGGATGGTCCTGCTGGCCTGTGCCGCGACCTTCTCCCGCTCGGTACGGCGGAGCACCGCTGACTCGGTGGATTCCTGACAAGACCGATGCACTGCCCCGATGCACTGCCAAGGAGGAACAACCGTGTTTCGCACGATGCTCGGACCGCGACTCCCCGGGACGGGGACGAGTCATGCTGGCGTCTGACACCGGATCCGTACGACCCACCGGAGTGCCCGGAACCGCGGGAGTGCTCGGGACCATCGGAGCCACGCCGCTGGTCGAACTCGTCAGGCTCGACCCGTCCAGGCCGTTCCGTACCTACGCCAAGCTGGAGGCGCACAATCCCGGCGGCAGCATGAAGGACCGGTCCGCGCTGGAGATGCTGCGCGAGGGCATCCGCGACGGCCGGATCGTTCCCGGTCGCTCCGTCGTGGTCGAGTCCAGCTCCGGCAATCTGGGCATCGGCCTCGCCCAGGTGTGCGCGTACTACGGAATCCGGTTCATCTGCGTCGTCGATCCACGGACCAACCAGCAGAACGTGGCGATCATGCGGGCGCTGGGCGCCGAGGTGGAGGTCGTACGGGAGACCGATCCGGCGACCGGCGAGTACCTACCGGTCCGTATCCGCCGGATCCGTGAACTCACCAGCCTGATCCGGCACGCGTACTGGCCCGACCAGTACTCCAATCCGCTCAATCCACGGGCCCATCAGAACACCATGGGAGAGATAGTCGAGAGCCTTCCCGGCGGACTCGACTACCTCTTCTGCGCGACCAGTTCATGCGGCACCCTGCGCGGCTGCGCCGAGTATGTACGGGAGCACCGGCTGCCGGTGACCGTGGTCGCGGTGGACGCCGAGGGCAGCGCCATCTTCGGCAATCCTCCGGGCCCTCGGCTGATCCCCGGCCATGGCGCGGCGGTGCGTCCCGGCCTCTACCGCGACGGTCTGGCCGACGAGGTCGTCCATGTCGCCGATCTGGACTGTGTGGTCGGCTGCCGCAGGCTCGCCTCCCGCGAGGCCATCCTCGCCGGCGGCTCGACGGGCGCGCTGATCGCGGCCCTCGGCGCCATGAGCGGGCGTATCCCGGCAGGCTCGAACGTCGCGCTGATCCTGCCCGACCGTGGCGAGCGGTATCTCGACACGATCTACAACGACGACTGGGTCACCCGTCACTTCGGTGATGTGTCACACCTGTGGAAGGAGAAGAAGTCCGAGATGTCCGAGACCGAGATGTCCCAGTCGGAGGTGGCACCATGCTGATCCTGGGAGCCGAGGACGTACACCAGGTCCTCGACGGTGCCGAGAAGGATGTCCTGGAAGTGGTCCGCCGGGCCTATGTGCTGCACGACCAGGGCCGCACGGCGCTGCCGCACTCGGTGTTCCTGCGCTTTCCCGACGACCGGCGCAACCGCATCATCGGACTGCCCGGCTATCTGGGCGCCGAGACGCCGGTCGCCGGAGTCAAATGGGTCTCCTCGTTCCCCGGCAATGTCGCGGCCGGTCTGCGGCGCGCGTCGGCGGCGATCATCATGAACTCGATGGCCAACGGAATGCCCGAGGCGTTTGTGGAGGGCTCCGTGATCTCGGCGCGGCGCACCGCGGCGAGCGCCGCGCTGGCCGCCGCCACGCTCGCGGCGCGGACACCCGACACCGGTGTCTCCCTGGTCGGCTGCGGCGTGATCAACTTCGAGGTGCTCCGCTTTCTGCGGACGGCTCTGCCGGATCTGGCGGAGGTCACGCTGTTCGATCTGGACCAGGACCGCGCGCGCTCGTTCGCCGACCGCTGCGCCGGGCAGTGGCCCGATCTGAAGGTCTCCTCGGCCGGCTCGGCGGACGAGGCACTCGCCGCGCACCGTCTGGTCAGCCTCGCCACCACGGCCGCCACGCCGTATCTGACCACCGACGCCTGCCGTCCCGGCACACTGGTGCTCCATCTCTCCCTGCGGGATCTCACCGCGGACTCCGTTCTGGCGGCGGTCAATGTGGTGGACGACGCCGACCATGTCTGCCGTGAGGCGACCTCGCTCCATCTCGCCGAGCAGCGGACCGGCGGTCGCGACTTCATCCAGGCACCGATCGGCGCAGTCCTCGCGGACCCGGACGCGGGCCCGCGCTCCGAGGACAGGATCACCGTGTTCTCGCCGTTCGGTCTGGGCGTTCTCGACCTGGCGGTCGCGGATCTGGTCCGCCGCAGGGCGGAGGCACTCTCGCTGGGGACACGGCTGCCCGGTTTCCTGCCGGCGCCCGACTGATCCGTATGTGCGGGATCAGCCGCTCTCGGTCGGTACCGCCTCGGCCGGAGCGGCGTCGCGCAGTCCCAGCCGCAGATGCTCCACGTGGTAGAGGGCCTGGTCGAGAAGCTCGGCGACATGGTGGTCGTAGAGGGCGTAGATGATCGAGCGGCCCTGGCGCTCACCGGTGACCAGCCCGAGATTGCGCAGCAGACGGAGCTGATGGGAGCAGGCGGACTGTTCCATACCGACGGCCTCGGCGAGTTCGCCCGCCGCGCACGAGCCCTCCTGAAGGCGGGCGAGGATCCGCAGCCGGGAGGGAGTGGCCAGGGCCTGGAGGGTCGCGGCGACATCGGCCGTCCCCACGGTGTCCAGGCGTTCGCGGGTGGTGGCGGTGTTCGTGGCGTCGACTCCATGGCCCATGCCGTCCATCCTACCGATGAGAAATGAAGACATGTTCATGTATTCCTGGCATGGCTGAGATCCTTGCGGCCCGCCTTGTCGCCGTCCCGCTCCGCCGCCGTCCCGTCCTCCGGGTGCCGTGTCCCGATGGTGGCACGGGCGGCGCGGATGCAGCGTGGTGCGTATGGCAGAGATCTCGGCCGTGGCGTCCGGCTCACAGGGCAAGGAGTCCCGGCCCTGGAGAGACCGGGCGAGCGCCCGTGAACTCGGTCTGCTGGCCGCCGTCGCGGGCGTCTACACACTCGTTCAACTGACGCTCTTCGTGCCCGGATCGGGGCTCGGCTGGGACGAGACGGTGTACGTCAGCCAGGTCGCCCGGGACGCGGAGGCCGCGTTCTTCAGCGCGCCGCGCGCCCGTGGCATCACCTTCCTCGTCGCTCCGGTCACCTTGCTGACGTCGTCCGTCGGAGTACTGCGTATCTATCTGGCGCTGCTCTCGGGCGCCGGCCTCTTCTGCGCGCTCCTGGTGTGGCGGAGGCTGCTGCCCGTACCGGTACTCGCCGTCGCGGGCGCGCTGTTCGCCGGGCTGTGGATCAGCGTGGCCTACGGTCCGCAGGTCATGCCCAACCTCTGGGTCGCGCTCGGTGCGCTCTTCGCGGTCGGCTGCTTCCTGCGGGCAGCGCGCGACCGGTCCGACCGCCGTGCCCTGGCCGGGCTCGGCGCGGGAGTGGCGTTCGTCGCGCTGATGCGCCCTTCCGACGCCCTCTGGCTCGCTCTGCCGTTGGCCGCCGCCACACTGCTGGTTGGAGCATGGCGGCGGCCCGTCCTGCTGCTGACGCTCGCGGCGGGCACGGTGCTCGGCTGTGCGCCGTGGGTCATCGAGGCGTACACCGCGTACGGCGGCCTCCTCGCGCGTCTGCGCCGGGCGAGTGAGATCCAGGGAGACATGGGCTGGCATCTCGCCTTCGGCGACCATCTGCGCGCGCTCGACGGGCGGTTGCTGTGCCGTCCCTGCGATGTGCCGTGGCGTCGGCCGGTCACCGCCGTGTGGTGGCTGGTCCTTCCGCTGCTCACCGCGGGCGGTGTGCTGGTCGGCTTCCGCCTGCGGCGACGGGCCGCCGTTCTGGTGCCGACACTGGCCGGTCTCGCGCTGGCGGTCCCTTATCTGCTGCTGATCGACTACGCCGCGCCGCGCTTCCTGCTCCCTGCCTACGCGCTGCTCGCGCTTCCGGTGGCGGTGTGTCTGGTACGGCTCGTCGGATCCTCGCGGATCGGCGGCTCCGGGCGTCCGCGCCTGCTGGTGGTGAGCGTTCTCGCGGCGGCGCTGACCGGGCATCTCGCGATCCAGTACGCGGTACTCGACGGTGTCGCCGCCCGCAGTCGCGCCGTCCGGGTGGCGTTCGGGCGCGTGGCGGCGGAGCTGGACCGTCAGGGCGTCCGGCCGCCCTGTGTGATCAGCGGTGCGGAGGCCGTCCGTATCGCCTTCCGCACGGGCTGCGCGTCGCGGCAGACCGGCGGTCACGACGCGAGCATCACTGCGGACGGGCTTCTCGCAGCCGCCCGCGAACGGCCGGTGGCCGTCGTGGTGGCAGGGAAGGACGAGCCGCCGTCGTACACGCACGGCTGGCTGCTCCGGCGCCTGCCGGATCTTCCGGACGGGCGTGACTGCCGTGCCTACCTCTCTCCGTCCACCGGGCCCGCCACCGGAACTCGATGACCTCACGCTCTCCCTGAGCCCGTCAGCCCGTCAGTACGCGCCTCGGCATTCGAGGATCCGTCTCGGGTTGTCGACCAGCATGGTGGTGATCTGCTCCTCGGTGACTCCCTGTCGACGCAGCGCGGGCAGCACCTCCCGGAAGATATGCAGATAGTGCCAGTTCGGCAGGAGGACGGGCAGATCACGCATCGGCAGCCAGTCGAGATAGCAGGAGGCGTCGTGCGCGAGCACGATCCGGTCCGTGTAGCCGCGCGCGCACAACGCGGCGACGGTCTCCACCCGTTGCTCGAACGGCAGCAGTACGTCGAGACCGAAGCGGTCCATACCGAGGAAGGAGCCCCGGTCGGCGATCGACATCAGATAGTCCAGATCGGCGGTGTCACCGCAGTGACCGATGACCACCCGTGTCAGATCGACGCCCTCGGCGGCGAACACGTCCTGCTGCTCGATACCACGCCGGGTCTGTGCGTGGGTGTGTGTGAGGATCGGTACGCCGGTGGCCCGGTGCGCCTGGGCGACCGCCCGCAGGACCCGCTCCACACCGGGAGTCACACCGGGCGCGTCGGTCGCGCACTTGAGGATGCCGGCCTTCACTCCGGTGTACGCGATGCCGTCGGTGATATCGGCGACGAACATCTCCACCAGAGGCTCGTCACCGCCGAGCAGCGTGCCGGGACCGCGCAGGCTCAGAAAGTGCGGCACGTCCTCGTAGGTGTAGAGCCCGGTCGCCACGACGATATTGAGGTCCACGCGCTCGGCGACCTTCTGGATCCTCGGGATATGGCGGCCGAGGCCGATCACCGTCGGGTCGACGATGGTGGAGACGCCCGTGGCGGCGAGCTCCGTCAGCCGCCGGACCGCCTGTGGCACCGCCTCGGCCTCATGGAATCCGGCGCGGTCGGGATGGTTGGTGATGAACTCCGGATTGAGGACGAAGATGTGCTCGTGCATCAGGACCTGGCCCAGCCCGCCGACCGGCACGGGTCCACGGACGGTGTTCACTTCGGCCGTGGCAGAGGCGGTTTCGTACAGCATGTCGGGCTCCCGCATGACGCGTGGACGCACGGCGATCGGCCGCGCTGAGGACGGACTGGTACACCGAGGACGGACTGGCGTACTGAGGACGGACTGGAAAGGGCGGGGCTCACACGGCTCGGCCGGTCGGGCCGCCGTACGGCGCGGTCGGTGGGCCGGCGGGGCCGCCCGC